>JAFNWZ010000187.1 GCA_017379255.1 Akkermansia sp.
CCTTCTTTGCCTCGGTAGGAACGCTTCTTACTCTCTCCCAGTGATCATGTTCTTAACATAGTCAGCGTGACCGGGGCAGTCAACGTGAGCGTAGTGACGCTGCTCGGTCTCGTATTCAACGTGGGCAGTAGAAATGGTAATACCGCGCTCACGTTCCTCGGGGGCACCGTCAATCTGATCGTAAGCACGAGCTTCAGCCATACCGCGGTCTGCAAGAACCTTAGTAATTGCAGCGGTAAGAGAAGTCTTGCCATGGTCAACGTGACCGATCGTACCCACGTTCACGTGGGGCTTGGTGCGCTGGAATGATTCTTTGGCCATAATCGTTTATTAAGTTTGGGCTGCTTATTCTTGCAAGAAATCAAAAAGCTTCTGGCGGGATTTGAACCCGCGACCTCATCCTTACCAAGGATGCGCTCTACCACTGAGCTACAGAAGCGACTTGACTCCGGGCGTCCCACTTTCGTGTGAGACGTGAAAGCGAGGGAAGTATACACACTCCCGACGGCGAAGTCAATGATTATTTCTATTTTTTTGCAAAAAAAGATAAATTCCGCGTTTTTTCGCCTGTTTTTGGAGGCAAAACAGGTGGAAAGTTGGGTTGAAAAGCTGGCGAGCCGGGTTCAGAATAGGGGCCTATGAAGAAATTAACACTCACAACCGCCGCCGTGCTGCTCGGCCTTGCCCAATGGGCAACCGCAGCTGAATGCCCCACCCGTAAAGCCGGCAAACCCACCGGCTGCTGCACCGCTGATGCTTCATGCAAAGCACCTTGCGACAGCAAGAAAAAAGGCATCCAATACGGCGAGCAGGCATGGCTCGACATTGAGACCGTCACTGTAGAAGCAGAAAATGGCGACCCCATTGCGCAATATACCGTGGCGTATCTCACCGAAACCGCCCCTGAAGCGACAGAAGAACACGCACAGAAGGCAAAGGAATGGTACAACAAGGCACTTCCCGGCCTGGAGAAAGCCGCCGCCGAGGGCCACGCAGGCGCCTGCATGGCACTTGCACACATGTACGCCACTGGTAAGGGAGTAGAAAAGAACCCCGAAATGGCCGAAAAGTACAAGAAGATGTACAAGGAAATCTGCGAGAGGAAGTGCAAGGACACTAAGTCCTGCTGCCCGACCGCCCCGGCAAACGACACACCTGCACCTGCACCAGCGCCTGCCCAGGCTGAATAAGCCCGCACGCACCACCATCCCTGCCCTGCTACGGGCAGGGATGGTTCATTTTTTCATAAAACACGCGGTTGAGATAAAGACCCTCCGCAGGCGCACAATAGCGCGTCTTGGCACCCAGCGGCTCATCCAGCATGGCGGCCAGCCCAGCATGTGACATCCGGCCGCGCGCGACCTGATGCGCCGTACCGACCAACAGGCGCACCATGCGGTACATGAAGCCATTTCCATGAAACCGCAAGCGCAACAGTTCCCCTTCCTCATGCAGCGTGGCGCTGAATATCGTGCGCATATAGAAATCCACCGGTGGTTCAGCCGGTTCATTCCCCCGATTAGCCGCAAACCGGCGGAAATCATGAGTTCCTTCATACACACGCAGCGCCTCAGCCAGCGCTGCGGCATCAAAGCTGTGCGGCACATGCCACGCCCGCCCGCGCATAAAGGGGCTAAGCACCGCGGAACGGCTAATCAGGTATTCATATTCCTTCCCGACAGCATCAAACCGGGCGTGAAAAGCATCCGTCACCCGGCACACATGCATAATTCTGATATCTGCCGGTAGATGCGCATTTAGAGCTGCCACCCAGTTTTCTGCACTCATGCAGCAGGATTCAGGCACATCTGCATGAAAACACTGAGCATGGGCATGCACGCCCGCATCTGTGCGGCCACTGGCCGCAATGCGCACCGCCCCCTTCAGGATGCGTGCCATGGCCGTCTCTATGGTATCCTGCACCGAATTTCCGCCGCGCTGGCTCTGCCAACCACAGTACGCCAGTCCATCATACGCACAAGTATATAGCAACCGGGACATAACAATCAGTAACAAACACCGCAGCTCTCTTTTCAGAGAACTGCGGCGGGCATCATCAAAACGTGATAATCAAGGTGAAAATTATTACTTACAGCGCAATGTCTATATCGAGCTCTTCATCACCGCCGAGGTCTTCGCCCATGGAATCATCGCTCACCTCTTCATCAGCAGCGTCGTCTGCGGGCTCCTCGTCAGCAACTACATCTTCTTCCGCGGCAGGTTCTTCTTCCGCGGCAGGTTCTTCCTCAACGGAAAGGTCATCCTCAGCAGGCTCTTCCTCTGCTGCAGGCTCTTCCTCTACTGCGGGTTCATCATCAGCCGCAGCCTCCTCCTCCGCAGCGGGCTCTTCCTCTGCAGGAGTCAGATCCATGGCACCCACCTCCTCAGGCTCCACTTCAACAGCGGCGGGAATCGCGGGCACGTCCTCCTCATTGGCGAACTTGAAAGCACCGTTATCATCAGTGGAGGCCACATAGGCCAACGCAGCCGCAAGCTTCTCAGAGCCATAGTATTCCGCAAAAGCAGGCGGATTATTATTGCTCTCAGACTCGGCATTGTAGGTATAAAGCTGGCCCTTGGTGAACTGTTCCTTCGCGGGAGAAGCAGAACTCACACCTGCCCCCACCCCCACGGCACGGACAAGCGCCGTATCATCCACTTCGCCAGCAGCCTCAGTTACCGGCTTACTGGCCTGCACACGGCCAAGTTCGCGCACAAGACCGCACACGGCATCAGAATAAGCATTCGCATCGCTGCCAGCCAGAGCATTTGCATCTGCACTGAATACGCGAACGCTGGCGTTCTGGAAGCGCTTATTAAGAGCCTCCACACGGGGAGCTACAGCCTCTGCAGTCTTGTAATCAGTCACTTTCTGCAGTTCAGCAGTCAATTCTTCTGCCAACTGCTGGGCAGTCTTTTCTTCTTTCTGGCAAGAGGTAAGCATGCCGAAAGTCAGCAGAGCGCAAGAGGGAATGAAGAGAAAACGTTTCATGGAGGGAATAAGATAATCTACGTTCCACAAGTTAGCAGGATTTATGGCCCGTGTCAAGGTAAAGAATCGTGATTAAGAAAAAAATGAAAGGATTTTGATATTTTCGCAGTAAAGAGGCATGCCTCAGATGAAGAGTCAGCTGGGTTCCGGCAGAATGTCTGCATAAATGCCGGGGTCAGAACCTTCAATAACAGTAGCGCCCACCGTGCGGGAATAAAATTCCTGCGGGCCAGTACCACCGATGACGGCATACCCATACCCCAGCGCCTTCATCTGCTCGAGCGCTGTTACCAGCAGAGCCTTGCCAACCCCACCCATGCGCAAGGAGGGATCCACCCCCATGGGGCCGATAAATCCGCGCATGGTGGCATCGAAGCAGGCAAATCCGAGCACCTCCCGGTTCCGCGTGGCAATGATGCAGCCCACGGGCTGGTGAGACATAGCCGCTGTGAACTCACTTACCCAGCGGGTGCTGAACGTGCGGGCAATCCATTCCTGCACAGCGTGCATTTCATAAGGCCGGCAGGTGCGTATGAGCACCCCCTTCTCTTCGAGTTTCCGGCGCAGAGGAGCACCTTCCGGCAGCGCATACAAGCGCACTAACATATCTACCATATCTATGCTTTCTGTATAGTTTCCTATAAAAAGAAATCCGCGGGGCTGGCTGCCCCGCGGATTCGAGAGAACCAGTACTGATTATTCCCCCTTCTTAACTCCCTTCTTCGCGTTGAAGTAATAAGCATCAAGCTTATCTGCAAGCGCATTAGGAGTCTCGGCCGGGTAGAGGGTCTTCAGGTAATGAGCCATGGCCACAGCATCGCGGAAATCAGCAGGTGCAGCATTCCAGCCAGGCTTGGTAACAGGGCTGCCAACCTTGGCAGCATAATCCTGCACACCAGGCATAGCCCAGAGCATCGTCATAGCGCGGTTGAGGGCATCCATGGGCAGAATCTTCTGGGCGCCGTGCATGCTCATCACCGCCTGGCAGTAGAAGTCTACTGCTGCGCTGGCGGCTTTTACCTTATCCTCGGCAATGGTAGCCTGAAGCTGCTCCGCCGGCACCATGGAAGCGGCGGCACGGGCAAGCGCGTAGCGCAGCCAGCCGTTGCTTTCGCTATCAAGGTTGCGGCCATGAGTCTTGACGATTTCCTCCACCCCTGCCTTGATGGCGGCAAAGGATTCGGGCTTATCATCAATGAGCGCAAACACCTTGGCAGCCTCCAGGCGGGCTACATCTGACCCGGTAAGGGCAGATGCACCGGGGAAGGAATCCACAAGCGTCTTGGCTGCGGCCACATCAAGCATACGCACAGCGCAGGTAAGCTCATAGAGCGCAGACATTGTGCAGGGAGAACCAGGCAGGCCGGCAAAGGCTGCATACTTCTTCTTGATGGAGGCAAACTGCTTGCGGGCATCAGCATAATCACCACCGTAGTAATCGCGGAGCGCATTAGCCATTTCTGCAGGAGTCTGGATATAGAACATCTTGCAGGCAGAAGCCTTGGTCTGCATCAGCTGGTCTGTGCCCTTCTGCAGGTAGAAGAATGAGCCATTACCATCACTGCGTTCCAATTCAAGCAAAGCGGGGTTGCCGCCAGGCACCTGTACATAAGCACTCAACTTGGCAGGCTGCTGAGCAGCTGCAAACTGCATGCAGGAAGCAGCCGCCAGAGCAAATCCCATATATTTCAATGATTTCATATTCCGGAAATAGTGGTTAATGGTTACTTCTTCTTACTGCTCTGAAGATTACGCTGGAATTCCTTATTAGCCTTATCTTCCTTCATCACGGCAGGGTCGGTGCCATAGTTATGCACCGCGCTGAGCACCTTGTTGAACTCGTCCTTTTCTTCCGGGGTGAGCTTGGCTTCCACGCCGCTGCGGCGGATGAGGTTCACATAGAGCTGCCCCGTGTTCCAGGCGGTCCAGCGGTCGGAGTTCTGGAATCCCTTCTGCAGACGGTCACCCTTGGCCGGGTTGTTGCGCTTCCAGAAGATTTCCATGATAGCCAGACATGCCTTGGCCGAATACTGCACCTTGCCCTTGTACTGGTTGAACAGGTTCATGTAGGCAAGAAGGGCGTTCTTCGAGTCATTGGCCAGCGTATAAGCCTCGCCCTGCATCAGCATCATCTCCAGGCGATCACGCTGGTTCTGGCGGTTGCCCATATACTTGGTGGTAGTAGCCACCGCCGCCGTGGCATTGCCCGTACGCAGGTGCAGCTTGGTGAGGCCCACCAGAGCCGGGCCCCCGATATTCGGATCCGGATTGGTGGATACCTTGGTGTACAGCTCGACAGCCTGGGCCTGTTTGGCCGCATCCTTGGAGTATGCCAGAGCATTCGCCTTACCCAGTTCGGCATCGGCCACCAGGTCCTTCTGACGCTCAATTACGGCATCGTAATACGCCACAGCCTGGTCGAGTTCCTCTGTACGGGCAGAGGGATCCGGGAACTTGGAAACGTACTTCACGAGGTAATCAGCCACCTGCACGTTAATGTAGTTGGTCAGGTCAGCAGGTTTGAAGGTGTTGGTCATATCGCGGAACACCGCCAGAATCTGCTCCTCCATCTTCTCCTTGGCTGCCTTATCTTCCTTCAGTGCTGCCAGCTCCTGGTTCATGGAGTTAATCTGAGCCATGCGGAAGATAGCATTGGTGTACTTATCTGCCGGGTCGATACCGGGGAAGTTGGTGAAGTGGGCGGTCTTTTCCTCCAGGGTCAGAGTCTTGCCCAGGTAGGTCTTATTGCCATTCACGTATGCCTCCACATAGGAATTGATGGTCTTTTCCAATTCCGGATCGGCCTTGGAGTTCTTGAACATGTAGTTGGCCTCACGGGCAATCGTGGACTGCGCGCGCTGCACGGCGTTCTCGAAATCCGCCTTATCCTTCACCATGGTCAGGTACAGGGAAGCCATGGGCAAGGCAAAGGGATCGCCCTCTGAGTCGCCATCCTTCCAGAAAAGTTCAGCATACTCGCGGCAACGAGCCTTGACTGCTTCCTCAGATTCGCCCTCGCGCGGGTAATCTGCAGAATAGGAAGCCAGCCAGAAGTATGCATTGGCCGCAGTGGAGCGACCGCTCTTGGAATTCAGCTTCACACCTGCCTCGGCAGCGCGCTCCAGACGCGGCAGAGCAGAGGCCTTCACGGCATCCTCCGCGGCATTCATCAGCACACCGGCAGCCAGCAGTTCCGCAGTGGGGTACAGATCACTCTCCGGCCAGGACTTGCAGATGTGGTCACAATATTCAATGACCCGCTTCTTGTCGTCCTCTGCGCTCTTCTCATCAGCCGCGGTCTGGCTGCGCTTCAGCAGCTGGTCAATAGCGCCGTAGTACATCTTGTCCGCAAGCGGAGCCATCTTCAGGTCCGTTGTGGTGTACTTGGCTGCAAACTGCTCAAACGCCTGAATTGCCTTGTCGCGCATGGCCGGGTCCTTGCCGGCCAGGCGGGCGCAGGCATCCATCAGGAAGAAGTAGGTGTAGTTATCATAGTTGGCGGCCTGTTCGGGCGTCAGGCAATCCTTGCCTTCTGCCGCCACCATCTCACCGCTAGCGATGAGCTCATCAGCGGTCTTGATAACATCCTCATACGCACCGAGCTGATAGTGGGAAGCCACTACCATGTAGCGGGCGGTGAGGTAAAGCTTGTTGGTCTTATCATCCTTGTAATGCTCAAGCACCTCCTCAGCAGCAGGAATCACATTCTGCCAATCCTTGGCGGTCACGGCACGGCTCATCTTCTGGAACACCAGCACCTTGGTCTGGTCGCCCATATCCTTGCCTTCCAGCATCTTCTCATACTTCAGACCAGCTTCATCATCACCGGTCAGGCGGCAGAGCGCCCCCAGCTGCATCACAAACATATCGCGCAGCAGAGTAGGAGCAGCCCCTTCACCCTGGGCCGGGCGGGCCAGCTTGCCATAGCGGTCATACAACAGCTGGAAACCACCCTTGGCCAGGCGGTTCGAACCCATCTCCTTGGCAATAGTGGCAGTGGAAAGCACAGAGAAACCATCAAACATAGTCCCCTGCTCCTCCAGCTTCTTGTAGCTGGCATACATCTTGCGGCTGCCATCTGCAGACATGCGCACACCTGTGCCCTTATCCG
>JAFNWZ010000188.1 GCA_017379255.1 Akkermansia sp.
ATTCACAGGGCGGTAAGCATAGTGTCGAGCATGCCGTTGGGGGTGATATCTCCCACCCATATTTCAGACGCGTGCCGCAGAACGTATTCGTTACACCAGGTGGCAACTTTTTTATTCAGCCGGGAGCCATTTGGTTGCGGGGATAGTAAGAGAAGCCGGTTTTCTGCGAGGGCTTGCTGTTGCTCAGGTGAGAGTTCCTGCCTTGGAGGGATTCCCTGAGGGCATACGTGGATGATGCGGTGCTTTTTGGTGAGAGCCCGGCGAAGGACCTCGCGTTCCTGTAGGCTTGTAAAGGTTGAAATGAGAGGCATATTCTGGGATGTCGGGACTGAAGTCCCGTGCCTCGAGTAGGGGAGGCGTCGTGGGTTTAGATTTGTTGCGCTAAAGCCTTGCGATGCTACAAATGCCCGTTTGGGTAAATCCAGGAGATTCTTGTTACCCTGCATGTACGTTGTGATGGCTCCCCATCGGTCGCGCGACCAGTTCTTCGGGTTATTGCGTATGTACCGTTCGTAATGTAGCATCTCATCGGTGCTGGAAATCAAATCTTCCCAGTAATCAATCTGCCACAGGTGTTCGCCTATGTTCTGAACCTTGCCGGCGCACTTCTGTTTGCTGTAAATGAATGCAGTGGCTCCTTTAAACCGCCCGACAAGGAAGCCCAGGTGGTTCTTTTTGTTGGTTGTCCGTTCCATGATGGTGAAAATGGCGTGGAGGTGGTTCGGCATCACGATAAAATCTCCCAGTTCCAGTTCCGGGTATTTCTGGGGTAAAGCTATCAGCTCATTTAGCACAGCGTTCCCCATCTCGTTCAGGATACACCTTTCGCCCACAATGGTTCCTAGAATGGAACGGTTGTGTTCAACCTGCATGGTCACGAAGAACCGGCCCTTGCTGTAATTGATATTCTTGTTCCGCAGGTGTTTGTAAATACGCCGTTCGTTCATATCGAGGCACGGGACTTTAGTCCCGAAATGGAAAAAGCCCCGCAGCTTATCGGCTGCGGGGCGTGATGAAACTCAGATGCGCCGTTTCTTCCGGAAGTCGAGCATGGCAATCTGCTTGGCAATGGCTGCTTCCAGCTTGGCCTGTTCCTCGCGGTCGAGCACGGAGGCGCCATCGCGGAAAGCCGCCTGGGCTCGCTCCAGCGCGGCTTCCACACTGGAGGTGTCAATCTCGTCCACGGTGAGGGCGGTATCCGTCACCAGCAGCACATCATCCTTATCCACCTGCAGGAAACCGCCGCCCACAAAGAGGCTCTGGGGCTGCTGGCCGGGGCAGGTGTAGGTGAGTTCCCCATTATCCACGGAGGTGATGAGGGAGGCGTGCCCGGGCAGCACCTCCATTTCACCCTTGGCGGCAGGCAGGCGGATGCCTGTCACCTCCGCCTCAAGGGCGGTGCGCATGGGGGTGATGATTTTGAATTGCATGGGCATGAGAGGAATCAGGCTTTCTCAACGGTATCGATGCTGCCCTTCATGTAGAAGTTCACTTCGGGCACGGAGTCCCACTTGCCGTCCAGAATCTCGGCGAAGCCGCGTACGGTTTCGGCTACGGGC
>JAFNWZ010000189.1 GCA_017379255.1 Akkermansia sp.
ATTCACGGTGAGTAATAGCGTTGATAAGCCCTTCTTGCCATGCAAATTCTGGGTATTCCGGAGTAGTGTCAAACTTTCCAGTTAGAGGATTCAGGGCGGTGAACTCTCGCAGCTGGGTTCCGATGAAAGATTTTGCCTGGTCAATGAGCTTCAAAATAGGCGCTTCAATAATTTTGTCTTTTACAATATTGAGTTTTGTGCCCTGTAATGCGGAGTCCCCTTCGTATCTGATGAAACGTACACGACAGTTCTGGTAAAACTGACGGACGTTTTTGGCGAATAATAATACTGCTGCATGAGTCAGCTTTCCTTGGCGTAGCATGCCGCGAGCTTCTAAAACTTGTTCAGTAGGAATCGATGAGGCATCAATAGATTCTTTATACTGTGTAATCAAATCTTGATCCAAGTCGGCAACAGAGGCATAATCGCAGAGTTCTTCTTCAAATTTCTGAAGCTGCTTTTGGTATTCGAGCTGGCGTAGGTTATCCCCTTTCATTGGGACGGAACGATCGCCGATTCGCAGAAAGGTATCATCTTTTGTAGTTCGGATGATTACCTTATGTGCAGATTGAATGTGCAACAATAGCAGTCGATCCTCTTTCCCTTCTTTGTTGACGATGGGCATGAACTCATAATCATACTTGGGCATAGGTTTGCATGCCGATCGAGGTGCATCAATCAAATTGTTTAGTTTATCAGTAGATAGATTGTTGATACCGTCTAGTTCCCCATTATCGTTGATTCCGATGATTATTGCTCCTCCTTCGGCATTGGCAAAAGCTGAAATATCTTCTGCAAGTTGGGATGGCTTGCACATAGCAGACTTTCGATCAAAAATGATATTCTCACGTTCCGTTGTGATATATTTCAAGGTAAGTCTTGTGTCGTACTTTGACTTTGGATTAGCCATATCCTCATTATACAGTAGGTAAACTTGGTGTCAAGTTACATGCTGGGTCAAGAAGCTTGAAAAGCAAGACTTATGTGGATTCCATTGCTATGTATGCCACGGATTACTCCAAAGGAACTCCGCACCTACTCTGACTTTTGTGTCAAGAGCAAACCCTTGCCCGGTAATGAGTTCTGCGCGGGCATCGTAACCGGGTTGTTGTATTTTGTTGTGCTTACGGGGTGGCCTGTTATACTGCGCTTTGTAAGTCACCGCTATACTTGGTGCCTGACGCTACCCGAATAACAAACATACTGTACGCATGATAATGATTGGGGCAGCCCGGTTCTCCGGAATCGGGCTGCTCCGGAAAAAGGAAAACAACCATGTCTCAACTACTCAATTCCATACCGTACCGCTGGCATGTGGTTTACAGCGCCGATGCCTGCACCGTCACCGATATTCAGGGAAATACCTGTTGTTCTGTTGCCCCTGGAGGCTCTGCCGTTTTCTGGAGCGTGGGTAAGCATGTCTGCCTTTCGTCTGATTCCGCCCGCATGTACCCGCTGACGGAGGATGTATCGGCGGTATTTGCGCGTTTCTCACCGGGGGAACCCGTCCGCGCCCTGCTTTCGGATACGCTCGAAATCCGGCATGCTACCTGGTTCAACAATACGGAGCATACTGCCATAACGGTGCGCCCTGCTGCATGGCAGGACAGGGTGCTGACCTGTTATCTGAAGACGTCTGTACCGGTTTCTCTTGCCGGTGTGCACTGGCTGTATGGAGAACCTGACATGATGGAGGGTTACACTTTTGTTGTTGCCCTGCAGCAGGTGGATGCCTCTACTGTTCTTGCCAACCTCGCATACAGCCTGCCCCAATGAGCATTCCTTGTAACATTGACCCTCTTGGAACTCGCGATATTTTGCCTGTGGGCTATACGCAGCTTGAGTATCTGAAGGGCAGCGGCCACCAATTTATTAACACGGGAGTATACCCCGATGCCAGCATCGGATGCTGCATCGAAACGGAACCTTCGCAACATATTGTCTATGCTTTGCTTGCTGGTGCTGCGTCGGGTAGCTCTGGATTTATTCCACTTAGTAATTACAGCAACTGTACGATTGGTTTCGCAGACAAAATATCGAATCATTATCCGCAGACGGATGGTTCAAGTGTTTCTTCGGGCGCTGAGGCGATAGGCAAGGGGTACAAGGCATCTGGCCGGATAAGGACCGCCCTCAATTACATGTGCTCAGGGAGATGGGATTATGAGGACGATAAGAATAATGTGTCTCGCGGTGTTGAATTAGCTTCCTTTGGGTTAAAAATCTATCTCTTTGCACGAAATTATAATAACATGCGACCTGGAGATGCTTACTTTTACGGCTGGGCTGCACCGATTTATTCAGCGCGTTTATCAAAAGAGAAGAGACTCATTGCTGATTTTGTGCCTGCGCTTGATACCAATGGCACTCCGTGCATGTTCGACCTTGTGACCCGCCAACCGTTCTATAATCAGGGGCCGGGTGCGTTTGTCGCAGGTGTTGAAAACCAGCCCCAGCTGCATAAGCTGCTGCGCAGCCTGCCTGACCGCACGGGGCAGACGGTTGGCACATTGCAGGTGCGGCTGGCTGCCCCGTTGCAGACGGAGTCGAACTTTGCCGCGCTGGATGCTATGGTTGCAAAGAATTGGGAAATATCACAATCTGCATAAACACGATGATTTACGCATATAAGGAGCGAAACAAGTCTGGGAATTACCAGACGGCGGCTGGAACCCGCTACCTGGTGCATACGGCCTGCCGTGTGCATGGAGCACGCCGTGCCTGTTGGAAGGAATATGAGAGCCTGGAGTCGGCCCTCGCTGCTATGAAGCTCACGCTGGTTCCTGTGCCGGAGGAGGCGGAACTGGCCCCGGTGGAAAGCTGAAAACAGCCCCTCCCTGCAAGATAGGGAGAAATCAGCTGTCTTGCAGGGAGGGACTTCACAGGGGTATTATAGCGGCAGGGGCATCCTCATGGCCTATCTCGGCGCTTGTCCAGGCGGTGCATTCTGCTTCATGGAGGAATGAGGTAGTTACCTGCCAGCAGAAGACCAGAAACGCTATTTCATGGTGCAGCCGAGAATGTCTGAGTTTAGGAGACCGGTCGTGAAACTTTGCTCATCAGTTGGTTCTTCATTCTCCTCAGCCTGTTGTATGCTCTGTGTATAAGTCCATTCTTCCGGATGAGGAATGGGCCGCACTGCACGCGCTGGCATAATTCGCGGTACAGGCGGGGAATGGGCTCTGTATTCAGACGTTTGAGGGTTGATTCCCGCTTAGCTGGAACGGGGGCTTGGCGCAGGTAGGTGGTACGCTGCCCCTGGAGCAGGTTTTCCACCGGTTCCGGGTGTAGGTGAATCTGCCCTGATTCTTCAAGTGATTTCAGGATGCGTTTCCCTTTGTCTGTGTTGGTCAGAAGGGAGCCGATGCCTTTGCGTATGGGCCAGTCCGGATGCAGGTGTTGCAGATTGCCCCAGAAGTCACCCAGCGTGATATCCCCGGCACGGGGAAATCTGGCATGCGGACATGCATAACAGGCCTGATTCAGCGCCAGGTCTCCAATAAAGAGGCGGATGAACATATCCTCCTTGTTACAGTGGGAAATGGTACTGCCATCGGTGAAGATCTTGGTAACCTGGTAGTTCTGCCAGTCAGTTGCTTTGTCTCGGAACCGGATTCGCTCAATGGCCTTGCCCTCCTGGCGTTCCCATTCGCGTATATAGCCCAACAGCAGATTCCGGCTCGGCACGCCGTGGCACAGTATATCTACCAGCAGCAGGTTCTCGTAGTCTTTGCGTAAATACTGCCTGAGCGCATAGACCTGGCATGCTGTGCCGCAGAAGAGAACGCGCCGCCCCTTCTTCAATTCCGCCCGCACTTCCCGGTATACCATGCCGGGAATGGCCTGCGTGTATTTGGAGCCTCGCATGGCGGCGAGTTCTTCCTTGTTCTCTGCCTTGGAGAACCGGGCAGTGTCCTTGTTTGCCCAGACAACGCCGAATACGCAGCCTCCCGCCGCAAAGACTTCATCCGCCAGGGCTGTGAAGATGCCCCCGCTGCTGCTGGCAAGGTGTGTGTCTTCTTCGGCGTGCCATCCTCCATAAGCTGACGGCGTTTCGAGAGCGGTGGACTGTTGTTTTTGCTGGTGGCCGGGTTGCGCCGGGCACGCCTTGACACAGGCCCCGCAGTTGATGCATGCGTTCACATCTACTTCGGGGGTCAGAAATCCCTCCTTGCTCCAGACCATGCGGATGGCGTCTTTTGAACATACATTTGCACATAGCCCACAGCCGGTGCAGTTTGGGGGGGGCGTGATGTATTTTGGTGCTGGAGAGGTTGCTGTGTTGTCCATGTTTTGTGAAAAAAAAGAATATGATATTCAAGCACAAGTAGTTGAGGGGGGATGCAACCTGGTTCACTTCTGCTTTTTTCTGAGCTTGCCTTTGATGAAAGACAGGAGTTTGACGGCCGTTTCATCCTGCCTTATCCACAGGAAAAGCAGGTAGATACCCAGCGAGGACGAACACCCTGCCGCCAGCCGGTAACAAGCAGGCCAGGATTGCTGGTCAATGAAGTAGGCCGGGATATTAGCCAGGATTGCCAGGGTGAGATAGGGGAGGAAGTCCGCCGCCAGATGCTTGATTCGCAACTCGCTGATACGGGTCACAATGATGCTGGATATGGTTAATCCGAAGAATGATGAGAAAGCGGCAGCATAGCACAGGGCCTTGACGCTGTAAAAGGCGCACCAGACCATGACGGCTATGCTGACAACGCGTAATACAATCTCGCACTTGAGATTCAGGTCAGTTCTTCCTTGAATGGTGCATAAATTCATGTTGAGCCCCAGCAGGGGGTTGAGCATCCATCCGAAACAGAGGATTTGCGCGTATACGGAGGCTGTGCTCCAGGTTTCGCCGTACAGGAAGACGATGAGGGCCGAGCTGTTGGCTGCCAGGGTAATCATGCCCCATTCAACGACTAATGAAATCATTCGTGTATACTGGCGGTATACATGGATGAGTTTGGAGTGGTCGTGCTGGAGCGTGGCAAGGATGGGGTAGGTGACAGGGTTCAGCGTGCTTGTTATCAGGTTGAGCGGCATGCTGCATGTATGCTGCGCTCTGCTGAAGTATGCCAACTGGGCTGGTGAATAGAATTTGCCGATGATGAAGGTGCGTATTTCCTGGTAGAATTGGGTCAGCATCCCCGTCATGGCAAGGTTAGCACCGAAGCGGAAGAATTCCTTGAACGAGTTTGTGGAGAATATGAACTTAGGTTTCCAGGGCGAGACAATCCAGATGATGACGAGGGTGAGAATACCGGTAATGATGCCTTGGAGCATGGGGGCCCAGTAGCTCCAGCCTGCATAGGCAGCCCAGATGGTGAAGGGCATGGCTGCCAGGGTTGTACACATCGAAACGAGGGCGGGAGTCTTGAACTCTCGCCGTGCCTGGTAGAGGGTCATGTGCACGCTGACGGTGGAGTTCAGGAACATGAGCAGGGCAGAGACTCGTGTCAGATTGGTGAGCGCGGGCTGGTCAAAGAACCAGGCAAACCAGGGGGCTGCCAGAAAGAGGGCGGTGGAAAGAACCAGACTCATGGCCACATTGAACCAGAAGACGGTGCAGATGTCTTCGTCGGTACGGTCCTGCTTGCGCACTAGCGCTGCTCCAAAGCCACATTGCTGCAGTTGCCCGGCGATGGCGAAGAAGATGGCCGTGAGTCCGAGGATGCCCATTTCGTCCGGACTGATGAGGCGTGCCAGAATGATGCCGTACAGAAACTGCACCGGTTGCATGGTGCATTTCTGGATAAGCCCCCATTTGACGCCGCGGGCGGTTTCTTCCTTAACGCTGGACATGGATTTGTTTTTATTCGAGGTTCTTTCTCAGGAATTCAAATGCGCGTTCCTGTTCGCTGCGGCGTATGGCGTTGACTTTGTCCCAATCAACAGGGGTGTTGAGAATTTGCCGGACTTGTTCTGGCGTGGGGTTGATGGCGAGCCTGTCCTTCAGACCAAAGGTGCCCAGCAGGGAATCGAAACGGGCCGACCCGCGCTTTTCATTACCGAGGCAGACGAAGGGTTTGTTGAAGATGATGGCAAAGGCACAGCCATGGAAGGAATCCGTGATGAAGTATTCTGCATCGCGGATGAGGCGCAACCATTGCCCTACGGTGTGCGCGAAGCGATCTCTCCGCTTTGCTGCTCCGGCATGGGGAAGCAGATGCTGCAGGGTGACATTGAGCCCTTGGGCGTAGGTCTGCAACTGCTTCAGTTTTTCTGGGTTTTCATCCAGCACATAGGAGGCTAGGACCGGGTATTCAGGCGTCCAGGTCTTTTCTCTGGCGATGAGTTCATCGTACTCGGCTTTCTGCAGCAGGAGGGTGGGGTCGGGCATTTGCACCGCTTCAACCCCGAATACCTCGCGGCAGATGTCCACACCGCTGTGTTCTCTGACGGAAACCGCCTTGAATTCCTGCAGCAGCCGTTTGCATTCTTCTGTTTCCTCAGGTGTGCCTTCCCAATGGTCTACCCCGAACGAGGCCGAGTATGCAATGCTTTTCCTGCGTTGTTCCGGGGTAGCAAAATCGAGGAAATAGTATGCCGGTGTTTTCATCATCCGGCAGTATATGGCCCGCCACACCTGGTCGCTGCCTACAACGTAGGAATCCTGTTCTCCCTGGTCAGCCAACCGTGATTCTGGGCTGAAACGCATGCCTTTGACAAATCTTCCGGCAATTTGCAGGCGGCGTAATAATGTATGGGCGTTCTTACTCAGCCCGGCGCAGTATTTAAGATGCTGCAGCCATCGCCTCACTCGTGGCCATATCCCCGTGGGGATATCATTGGGCTGGTAGTGGAATATATGCGCCTTGACTCCGCATTTGTTCAGCGTAGTGTAGCACGCGTAGGCTTGGAGCAGGCCGCCGTAGTTTCCCGTGAGGGGGTGGGTAAGAATGTATGTGTTTCTTGTCATGCCTGTTTTGGGGACGTGATTTTCTCCAGCAGAGCCAGCCACTCCCGGACAAGTTTGTTCATGTTGAATGTTTCCATGTGGAGGGCAACATCTGCCATGATGTGCCGGTTTGTTATTCTGCTCTGAATGGCATTTGAAATGGCTTTTGCCAGTGCATCTGCTGTGTGCTTTTGGACTCGTGTTCCTATGGCTGCATCAGGTATGACGACTGAAGCAGAGGGGTATTCAAACACAATGGGGTGGCAACCGCAGGCTTCACTTTCCAGTACAACGCATGAGAAGGATTCGCAGTCTGAGGCAAGGATGAGATATTCTGCCCGGTTGTACAGGTGCTGTATATCTGTTACATGACCGAGGAAACGAACCCTGGGTATCTTCCTTTTGAGTGTATACTGCTCCAAGGTTTCTTTCAACGGGCCGGTTCCTGCTATTTCCAGTTTCCAATCGGGGTGCTTCGGAGCGATTTGTGCCCATGCCTGCAGGATTCTGTTAACATTTTTCTCATGAGAGAGACGCCCCGCATAGACCAGCAGTTTTTCCTTTATTTCTACGTTGTATTGTGGGCAGCAATCGATAAACGGAAGGGGATTCAAAATAGAATGTACCTTCTCCGGGCATATTCCGGTAAATTCCTTGAGTTGTTCGGCGATGATGGGGGTGACAACAACGACCGCATCAGAGCTTGTGAGTGTCTTGCGGAATTTCTGGCGGTTGGAGCGGAGGTTTCTGAGATACTGAATATCTATGCCGAACAGGAGGAAAGTTGAGACGATGGCTCGCTTAAGCCATGAGCCGGACTTGCCACGGTGGAAATATTTGATGCCACCATAGACATCGAGATGCAGGCACGAGATGATTTTGACTCCGTTCTGTGCGGCCTGGGTAAATAAATCGCTATTGCCACAATCTCCGCTTTCGTTGATGATGACATCAATCTGAAGTTGCTGGCAGACTTCTGCAAGTTGCTTCTGCCTGGCTTCCATGGGGAGATCCGCATCAAGGAGGATATGTTCTGGTGAATCAACCTGCTCCTTGTCTTCCTTCGTGGCCTCCAAGGCCATGAAATAGACGTTGTGCCCGCATTGTTTCAATGCGTTTGCTACGGTATATGCCACACGCTCCGTGCCTCCTTTGTCGGGTAGAATTGCGTGAAGATAAGCGAAAACCAGATTCATTGCCTGCAAGACTGTGTTTTTGAAAACGGAAATCCGGAGCAAGTTGTCCTACCATAGATGGTGCTTCCTAGAAAACCTGCCTGATAGTAACATTGAGTCTTCTGGGTGTCAAATGTTTTTACCTGATGAGGATGAGAACCAGGGAATTCACATGCTGTAACAGCCCCGGGGTATGTTCCGAAGATGTTAATAAGGTCTCATTCTGATAAGTTGTGCCACTCCGCGAAGGGATGCAGGCGCAGCAAAATGGATGATGCTTAGATAGATGGAGAGCGAGAGACACAACCCTGCTGCCAGTTCAAGAATAGGGTGGCATGGCGGCATTCTCCATGCTGGCAGTGTAGTGCAGGCGGCGGCGAGGGCAAAGGCGGGAAGCCAGTCGAGCAGCTGGGGCAGGATGGAGAGCCCCATGTAGCGGCGGGTGGCCCAGGTGTTGATGGCAAGGCAGAGGGCAGAGGTGGCCAGCGCGCCCCAGCAGATGGCTTTCACGCTGATGAAGAACATGCCGATGAGGATGGCAATGCCCAGGCTTTTCTTGATGAGTTCGAGCCGCAGGAAGAGCTTGGGGGGACCGCCGGCTTTCAGGAGGTTCAGATTGATGAGTTGCAGATGCCAGGTGGCGTAGGAGAGGCTGAGGATTTGCAGGTAGGGTACGCATTCCTCCCAGCCGGGGCCGTAGCAGAGCCGCACGATGGGCCCGGCAAAGGCGGCGGTGAAGCAGCAGAGCCAGGCGATGGGCAGGGTGAAGAGGCGCATGTAGCGGCGGTAGACCGCGATGAGCTTTTTCGGGCTGTGCTGAAGCGTGCTGAGAATGGGGAAGGTAATCTGCTCAATCATGTAGCAGAGTACGGTGGGGCACATGGCGGCCAACTGCGCGCCGTTCTTGTACCCGGCCAGGGCGGCGGGTGTGTAGACTTTGCCGATGAAGAACGCCCGTGCGTGGATGTAGGCGGTATCCAGCAGGCCGGTGGCGGCCAGACGGCAGCTGAGCGGGGCGAGCTCGCGGAAGGTCTGACCGCTGAAGCGGAAGCCCGGTCGCCAGGGGCAGCGCCACCAGAAGAGCAGCGCGCTGATGCTGGCGCTGACTATTCCTTGCACCATGTAGGCCCACACGCCCCAGCCTTGCCACACCAGCACCAGGCAGAGTGGCAGTGCAATGAGGGCTGCGGCTATGCTGATGAGGGCGGGTGTCTTGAATTGCCTGCGCGCCATGTAGTGCGCCATGTGGACGCTGACGGCGCTGTTGAGCAGCACGATGAGGGCTGCGGCCTGCACGAGTCCGCAGAGCGGTGGCGCATCAAAAAACGCGGCCAGCCAGGGGGCTGAGATGAAGAAGAGCAGAGCCAGGAGTGCCCCCATGCCCAGGTTGAACCAGAAGAGTGTATCGGCGTCTTCCGCTGAGTATTTCTGTTTGCGGATAAGCGCGCTGCCGAAGCCATTTGCTGCCAGCGTTCCCGCCGCGGTGAAGAAGATGGCGGTGAGCCCCATGAGCCCCATTTCCTCCTTGCTCAGCAGGCGGGCCAGCACCATGCTGTACACCAGCGTGACCGGCTGCAGCGTACATTTCTGCAGCAGCATCCAGCGTATGCCATCGGCGGTTTCTCGCGTTACTCTTGACACTGGAAGACGTTATTTCTTCACCTGCAGGTAGATAATATGGCGCTGGTAGCGCGGGTCCGGGG
>JAFNWZ010000190.1 GCA_017379255.1 Akkermansia sp.
GCTTCACCTCGCCATCTTCCTCTGTCTCCAATTCCAGAGCGTAGGTCGTGTTATAACGACCGGCGCCATTGTCGTAGGAGGAGATTTCGAGGTAGTAATCACCAGCCAGCAAGGAAAGTTCCTGGTCAAGGCCCCGGTTGGCTCGCACCGTCGTAGACATGAGCTGCGAATACGAGCCGTCCTCCAGGACGCTGAAGAGCTTAACCTTGGCATGATTCTCCAGCTCGCTGAGGCAGAGGCTGAGCGTACCTTCCTGGCTGAAGTTGAACTTGTAATAGTCAAGCGCATCACCAGAGCCCACCCAGCTGTTGATAACGGCATCCTGCGAGACCACAAGCTCAAGTTCCGTTGCGGTTTCCTTGGTGTTATTATCAGTGAGCGGGCTATCGCTTGCCAGTTCCAGACGAGTGATTTCGCCATTGATTTCCTTTTCCATCTGCACGGTGTACGCCGTGTTGTGGTTGCCGGCACCTTCATCGTACGAGGCAATTTCGAAATAATAGCGGCCCTGCTCCAGCTCAGCAGTCAGGTTCAGCCCCCTGTTGGGACGCACCGTCGTGGTCTTGATGTTGCTGTAACGGCCATCACCCAGGTCGTAGTACAGCTTCACCGTCACGATTTTCTCCAATCCACTGAGGCGCAGCGTGAAATTGCACGCCTCATCCAGATCGAAGTAGTAGACATCGCGGGCATCGCCCGAGCCGACCCAGCTGGAGATGCAGGCATCACCGCTGACAGCAGACACCAGCTGCGAGGCTTTGGCCTTGGTGTTGTTATCCGTAATCAGGATATCCTTATCCATGGTTCCCTTAACCGTAAGCTCGTAGGAAGAACCATAGCCACCCTCTTCTGTGCTGATGCGGATGTAGCAGGTTTCTGCAGCCTCCAGGCGCACGCCGTTAATGGCATTCATGAGGTCGCCGGGGGATACCAGCTTCTCCTGTACCACAACGAACTCACCGTCGGCATCCAGCGTACCCACACTCAGCCACAGGGCAGAATCCAGGTCTCCGGTAGCCACCGAGAACTTGTAGGTACCGGCAGATTCAGCGGTCACGGTGTAGTAATCCTGCTTATCGCCAGTGCCCACCCAGCCAGTGATGGAGCTCTTGGTTTCATCGCTACCCTCTGCGGGCGGAGCCATGGTGATAATGTCGGCTTCTGCGGTAGAATCATTGGCATCCTCAGGCTTGGTAAAGGCCGAGAGGCTGGTGTAGTCACCCAGCAGATGCCCATTGAGGCGGCTGCCACTCTGGGCAATCTGGTAATAGCCCTTGGTCACGTTGTACACCAGTGCCAGCGTGACAGCGCAATCCACACCATCGTCCGAATCCGTTACAGTGATGCTGGTGAGGCGTCCGCTGGCATCCGTCGCAAAGCCCCACAGCGTCAGCGCGTGGCCACCCACCAGGGTAGTGCCGCTCAGGCTGCTGTAAAGGCCCAGGCTCAGGATGCCACCATCGGCAAACACACCGGCCCAATCCTGCGCCAGCTGCGTGGCGTTCACGCCAGTCAGGCTTACCTCACGCACCAGGGCAGACGTGGCGGCGGCATCGTAATGCGGGGCGTAGTATGCCCCATCTGCGCCAGAACCTTCATAATGGCTGCTGTAGTAGCTGTTATAAGAGGCATTTTCGCTCTTACCGCTGATCCACCAGGTCAGGCCATATTCCTCACGGCCGCTCACATTGGCCCAGTTATCCACGAAGCTGCCGTAGATGGCGTCTGCCGTGCCGGGAACAGCGCTGGAGCTGAAATCGCTCACGCCGTACTGCTCCTGCCACCAGGCCAGCATGTTGGCCACACTGGCAGCCCAGCAGAGCTGGCTGTCACCGGAGCCCGTCTTATCAGCATCGCTGAAGCCGCCCAGCAGCTGTTCACCAGAGGTGACCAGCCCTGCGGCCCAGTAACGGCCGGCGGTATCTTCAGGCAGCACGATTTCCTCAATCTCGAACGCCTCTGCAGCAGAACTCCACTCACTGGCATTGCCAGCGCCATCCACCGCGCGCACCTGCCAGTACCAGGCCCCCACGGCCAGACCGGAAAGGTTCAGCGTGGCTTCAGCCGAGGTAATGATGGTAGAGGCGCTGAAATCGCCGGAGTTGCTGTAGCGCACTTCATAGCGCACACCGCTGGCGTCTTCCTGGGCACCCCAGGCCAGCACCACTGCACCGTTGCGCACCGTGGCGGTAAGCTCAGCCGGGGCTCCCGGAGCCACGGTATCCACCGTGAAGGAACCGCCGCTGACCACAGGCTTGGAGGAATCCTTAATGCTGACGCGCCAGAAGAAGCTACCCTCCGCCAGGTCAGCCAGCGTGAGGCTGGTAGCCGTCACCTCGTGCACCACAGCACCGGCAAAGCCGGCATTATCTGCCACTTCCACCACATAGCAGAGCTCACCGGAGGCATGCTCCACCACCCAGGCAAGCGTAGCAGTCTTGCCCTGCACGCTCGTGCTTGTAGTGCTGATAGCCGCGTCGGCCGTCACCTCGAAGAGCGAACCCCAGGTACCGGTGGCAGCGCTGCCGTACACCACATACACCTCACCGGTGCTGCCACCCACAATGATATCGGTGGTACCATCGGCATTCATATCTGCCACGGTGACGCGGCTGCGCTCCCAGTTGATTCCGGGCAGCGACCAGCTGCTCACCTTCTGGTAGCCCTGCTCCGTGCCGTAGAACAGAGTCAGGCTTCCATCGCCAGCGCCGAGAATGAGGTCGGCTACGGAGTCTCCATTCACATCGGCAAAGACGGGGGCGGCGCGGCCCGGCACTTCAATACCAGCCACCACCTCCGGCGTGGCAAAGCTCAGTGCGCCGGTAGCGGCATCCTGTGAGCCAAGACCCACCATCAGGCTGCCGTTGCCCGTGCCGATGATGATATCGGTCACGCCATCGCCATTCCAATCATGGAAGGCCGGGTATGCGCGGCTGCCAGCCACAGAGGAATCGAAGAGTACGGAAGCTTCGCCGAAGCGGCCATCGGACTGCCCGGCATAGTACTGCACCATGCCGTTGCTCAGACCAGCCACAAGGTCAGCCACGCCATCTCCAGTGATATCCTGGAGCGCCACCACGATACCCTGGCAACCACTGGCGCTCACGCTCAGGTCGCTGCCATTGCTCTGCAGGTAGGAGTAATTGGAGAACCCGCCGCTGCCATTGTTCAGATAGAGGCGCACCTTGCCCTCGCTGCCCAGCTTCTCGCCCACAAGCAGGTCCACATAGCCATCGCCATTCCAATCCACCGCATACGGTGCGCTGTAAGCAGCACCGGCAGCGCCCAGAAGCAGAGCATCGCCCTTGTAGCTCACAATCGACGTCTCAGCCGTGCTGCCGTTACCCACCAGCGGAGAACCATTGGCAGCCGTCAGCAGAGCCGGATCAACAACCACAGCATAACTGCCGCCGGCAAGGCTCAGCTCACCGCTCCAGGTGAGGGTCTTATCTGCCCAGGCAAAGCCGCCGGAGGGCAGCTCCACCACGCTGCCGTCTGCCTGGTTCACCAGGCGCACAGCATCCTGCAGCAAACCACTGGCCTGCAGCGCTTCGTAGTTGATACCTGCACTGAAGCTGAGGCTCAGGCCCGTGAGCTTCTCGGTGCCGGCGGTAATCTCGCAGTTGGTGATGCGGACTTCCGTCACCGGGTCATAGGTGAAGCTCTGCGTGTAGCTGCCCTGCCCGGCAAGCCCGGAGGCGGCCTTGTTCAGCTGGCTCAGGTCAATGCTCAGCGCATAGCTGCCCACAGTATCGCCCAGGCCGCGCAGGCCGCTGAGGTTCCACTGCGTATCGCTCACCTTGGTCAGCGTGCAGCCGGCAAGCGGGAGACTCACGCCATTCACACTCAGGCTCAGCGCCTCAAGCGGCAGCTCTGCAATAGCTGCGCTGAAGGTGATGGTCACGCTATCCGGCACTTCCTTGTACTTTTCAGCAAGGTCAGTTTCTGCGGTCAGCACCACCATATCCACCAGCACATTGTAGCTATTGGTCGTAGCGTTGCCAGCGGCATCCGTTGTCACCACAGTGAGCACGCGGGAACCACCGTTGAGCAGCGTCACCTTCTGCGAAAGCTCCGTGCCGGAAACAACACCGCTCCACAGCAGCGTACCCATGCCGCCCGTCGTCACAGACTTATCATAGATGCTCACCGTCAGCCCGCTCTCAGGCAGCGTGGCGCCGATGGTTACGGAGGATGCAGCCACGATAAGGGATTCCTTACCGTTGAGGGTGATGCCGCCCAGCTCTGCCGGGGCAATGGTATCCACCGTCCAGTCTGTAGCATAAGCGCCTTCGCCCAGGTTGCCATAGATGTCTTCCACACCGCTCATGTCCATGGTCAGCTGCCAGGCGCCATCCGGCATAGCAGCAGCCTTGCCGGCAGGCACAGCCTTGCTGATACCCTTCACCACAACCTTGGTCGGGTCATTGGCATCAATGGTGTAGCGCAGCTCGCTGCTGGTGTAGACCTCGCCATTGCAGGTCAGCGTCAGCTTGCTGATATCGAAGCTGCTCACCGCATGGCTGAAATGCAGCGTAATCGTGTCGATTTCCTGCACAATCTGCTCTGCCTTCTCGAAAGTGCTGCGCAGCACGGTGGGCGGCGTTTCATACAGCCCCCAGATAACCGGGGTCACGCCAATACCTGCGTTGCCATTCGCATCATATACCTTTTCGGCATCAATGGAAACGCGGTATGAACCATCGCCGCAGCCCTGCAGCCCGGCCAGGCCACTGATGCGGAAATTGGTGGTGCTCAGGCGTTCCAGGGTCAGGCCACTCAGGTCACTGATGGTCGTGACACTTCCATCTGCCGAGATATACTCAATCGTCAGCGCATCCATGGTGAACGTTGCCACAGGTTCCGTGAAGGAGATTGCCAGCTCATTCACACGGGTGTTCTGCTTGCGGTTAATATGGCCATCCACCAGTTCAACACCCACCTTGCGGATTGCGTGTGTCCACATCAACTGGCGGCCGGAGCCATCCCCGGCATTGCCGTAGATGTCTTCCACTCCAGTGTTCAGCACCTTAAGCACATACAGACCATCCTGCTGAGTGAACTGCGCAAGGTTCGTCAGGGTCAGGCTTAAACCATCTGCAGCCCATTCCCAGGTAAGCCCGGTAAGGTCGATGTATTCATTCTGGCACTTCAGGGTGATGTTTTCCGCCTTGAATGTAGACACGTTCACAGCCTCATCAAAGGTTATAGTAAGGGAATCCACCGCTTCTCGCACCGCAGATTTATCCTCCACACCCGTAATAGATGCAACACCGGGAGCCTTCTCATCCACCGAGCTGTATGTCACCGTAAAGTCCACATAGCCGGAGGCTTCAAACTCCGCCACCCAGTGCAGGCGATCGACATAGGTTGCAGTTCCATCTGCAGCAAAGATGCGGTCTGTCTGCCAGAACATGCTGGAATCAAGTTCTACCCCACCCACGGAAATACTCTCAATGCGCCAGTTGCCTTTACCAGGGTCATTGATGCGGAAGTAGTTCCAGCCCTTGGCTGCATACATGGAAAGCGTAATCGTCGCATTCCCCATACCCAGGGAGCCGGTTACATTATGAATACCGGTAACTCCATTAACTGCAGCATATGAACCATCGCCAAAGTACATACCGTCTGCCATATCAGATGCGGCATCATCATTGACCAGGAAATCCACTTTTCCGTCTCCATCCGCATTCATGCTCCGCGTGAGCATGTGGGTATTGACGCTTTCGATGAGAGAGACATCCGTATCTGAACTCTTAACCACATAGGATGTCTGGCCCAGAGAATCAATACGAGTGAAGCGACCCTCATAATCCGAGAACTTGCCCTGCATGTTCGTCTGGAAATACCAGATGGCCGTACTAGTACTGAATCCCTCCAGATTACCAAAGTTAAGAGTAGTTCCACTCTGCTGCAAGCTTCCGCCATTCAGCGAGGAGCCCTTCATCATTAATTCCAAGGCAAGGCCCTGACTATTATCCAGGAACTCAGGATGGAAATCAGTCAAAGTGAAATTCTTGGCAACTCCCATTCCATTATTTTTCACAATAAGACCGATCTCTGTATTCTGCGCTGCCTCAACCACATCGGTATGCGGGTCATCAGAATAGACATCTTCTGTGAGGAAATAGTGCAGCTCCAAGCTGGGTGAGGGATTCACAAC
>JAFNWZ010000191.1 GCA_017379255.1 Akkermansia sp.
GCAAGATTATTGTGGATACCTACGGTGGCATGGGTCGCCACGGCGGTGGTGCATTCTCCGGCAAGGACTGCAGCAAGGTAGACCGCTCCGGCGCCTACATGTGCCGCTGGGTGGCCAAGCACGTGGTGGCCGCCGGCCTGGCAGACCGCTGCGAGCTGCAGGTGGGCTATGCCATCGGCAAGGCCAGCCCGGTTTCCATCATGATTGACGTCGAAACCTTCGGCACCGCCAAGGTAGACAAGCAAGTCATCATCGACCGCATCAACGAGGCCTTCTCCTTCAAGCCCGCCGACATGGAGCGAGTGCTGGGACTTCGCGAACCCATCTTCCGCAAAACCACCAACTACGGCCACTTCACCAAGGCCGACCTGCCCTGGGAACAGCTCGACCCCCGCTGCCTGAGCATCCTCATGGGCTGAGAAAAAGCGTGGCTTTTCTTCATTATCCCCCGTCGCACCGGCGTGTGGCGGGGGATATTCCATACCACGCACCCGCCCCGCCGGCAGATAATTTTTCCTGCGTCTCCGAGCGGCGGCATTTTTGAACTTGCCAAGCGGGGCGATAAATAGTACCATGCCCCCCGCGCATCCATAGCCAGCATGAGCACAGAAACTTACAGCAAAGCAGATTTGAAAGCCGGAGCCGCCGTACCAACCGGAACCAACGTGGTAATGCCGCAAGCCCCGGCCATCGAAAAAAGCCTGCTGGCCATGATGACCATCGACCCCACGAACATCGTGTCCCAATGCGTCTCCAAGGGCATGACGGGCGATTTCTTCTACATCCCCGCGCACCGCATCCTCTGGGAAATTTTCCGCGAGCGCTACGACAAAGGCATCCCGATTGACGTAACCTCGGTCATGCAGCAGCTGGCAGACAAGAAGCAGCTGGAGGCCGTGGGCGGCGCTTCCGGGCTCATGGACATTTTCTCCTACACCACCAATACGGGCCTGTTCAACCTGCATTTCGAAACCCTGAAGGAGAAATACATCCGCCGCAGCATCATCCTGACCGCCAACCAGGCCAGCGAATCCGCCTACACCAGCGATGCCGAGGTGGATGCCCTGCTGGATGAAACCGAACAAGCCGTGCTCAAAATCCGCCAGAGCACGGATAAAGGCGGCGAATGGAAACTGAGTGCCGACATTGCCGCCGCCATCACCAACATGGAGCGCATGATGAGCAGCAAGGGCGAGGTACTGGGCCTCACCACCGGCTACCCCCGCCTGGACACCATGATTAACGGCCTGAAAGGCGGTGAACTCTTTATCATCGCCGCGCGCCCGTCCATGGGTAAGACCTCCTTCCTGCTCAACATCATGGAGCACCTGGCGCTCAACGTCAAGAAACCCATCCTCATCTTCTCCTGCGAAATGCCCAGCGTGCAGCTGGTGGAGCGTCTGCTCTACGCCCGCAGCGGCGTGAGCAAGCAGACCCTCGTGGCCAACCGCGGCAGCGTGGTGAAAGAAGACCTCAAACGCATCAAAGGCGCCATCAACGAACTGAAAGCCAGCAAGATTGTGATTGACGACACCGCAGCCATCTCCATTGCCGAGCTGCGCGCCAAGGCCCGCCGCGTCATGCGCGACCACCCCGACCTCTGCTGCATCGGCATTGACTACCTGCAGCTCATGCGCTCACACACCAAGCAGGCCCAGAACAGCCGCGAACGCGAAATCGCTGAAATCTCCGGCGGTCTGAAGAGCCTGGCCAAAGAACTCAACCTGCCCATTCTGGCACTGGCCCAGCTGAACCGTGGCCCGGAAAACCGCCCCGGCAAGAACAAGGGCGTGCCCATGATGAGCGACCTCCGTGAATCAGGCGCCATCGAACAGGACGCCGACATGATCGGCCTGCTCTACCGCATGGCCTACTACGCCGAAGACGACGAAGAGCGCGAAACCGTGGGCTCCGATGCCAACCTGGCGCTTTCCAAGAACCGTAACGGCCCCACGGGCGACGTGCCACTGACCTTCATTCCCGAACTCATGCGCTTCATGCCGCGCGTACCACGCCCGGATGAGGAAGAAGAAGGCTGATACCCCCATGCTCCGCCGCCTCTGCCCAGCACTGCTCGTATGTCTGCTGGGGCTGCTCGTGGCAGCCTGCCAGCAATTTCCCGGCCCGCCCACCCCGGCCGTGGTGCTCGATATCGGCCACACAGCCGAACACCCCGGTGCCCGCACCCCAGGCAAAGCGGGCGGCAAGCACTTTTCCGAGTTCGAATTCTGGTGCGAGAACGCCCGCTACACCCGCCAGGTGATTGAAGAAGCCGGCTTCCCCTGCGTGGTCTGCAACCGCGGGGATGAACCGGAGGATGAGCGGCTGAAATCCCTTGCCGGGCAAAGCGGCGTGCTCTTTCTCGGCAAAGATGAAAAGCCCGGGCGGCGCTACCCCTCACGCTACTATCCGGACCGCGTAGCCTCCGGCATCATCAGCGCTGATTACGCCGTGTACCGCCAGGCCCCGGCAGCCATCTTCCTGCACCACAACAGCACCAGCTCCCGCTGGCGGCGCTACGGTCAGAAATCCATCATCCTGGCCAACCGGCACAACGGCGCACCCCTAGCACAGGCCATTGCCGATTCGCTCAACACCCATGTGCTCAACCACGGCATGCCCAACCGAGGCCAGCGCAGCAAAGTGCAGACCCGCTTCCACGATGCCTCCCGCGGCGGCGGCTGGCTCAACGTATGCGACGACGCCGGCATTCCCGCCGCCATCATCGAAGCCGCCTTCCTGAACAACCGCAAACACGCCCGCTACCTGGCCGACCCGGAAAACGCCCGCCACTATGCCGAAGCCGTGGGTCACGGCGTGGTGCGCTACCTGCGCAGCCGCAGCGGCACCCAGCACCGCCGGGCCAATGTGGATGAACCGGACGAAGGTTCATTCGGCTATGCGCGCGAATCCCGCAGTCTGGACATCCCCGGCGCCAGGCACCTGCTCTGATACCGCCGTCAGGCGGTATTTCATACGCTGGCGCAGCCTGCGTATTTCATATGGCGGCTCGCCATATTTCATACCAGCGCCAGCTGGTATTTCATCCCCGCACCTGCGGGGATTTCATTGAGGGCGACGCAGGAGCCCGACTAGCAAACCCCGGTAGCATTTGTCATGGCAGCCAGGCACCTGCCCAGATACCGCCGTCAGGCGGTATTTCATACGCTGGCGCAGCCTGCGTATTTCATATGGCGGCACGCCATATTTCACACCAGCGCCAGCTGGTATTTCATCCCCGCACCTGCGGGGATTTCATTGAGGGCGACGCAGGAGCCCGACTAGCAAACCCGCAGCGCATCACATGGCGGCCATGCATCAGTCGCCCCGCTGCGCGGGGCTCAATGAAATACCGCTGCTGCGCCGCGGTATGAAAGCAGGACGCTTCGCGCCTGCATGAAATCCACGCCCTGGCGGGCATGGATGAAATCCAGCCCCGCTGCGCGGGGCAGGATGAACGGCACATCAATCCAGCTCCGGCATGGAAATAATACGCGGGGCTATGGATTGCAGCCCCCGCAGAGGCACCACAGCCAGCCATGCACCCAGCACCTTGAGCACCACACAGGGCAGAATCAGCCCCGGCACATCGCAACACAAAGCCAGCAGCAGCACCAGCGGCACCACAGCCACCCGCAGCTGCAACTGCCAGCGCGCCACTGCCATACGAGGAATATTCAATAACGCCGCCAGCAGCAACACCACGCACAAAAACAAGGAAAGCTCACTCTGGCGGTAGAGCAGCAACTCACCACTCATCAGCGTATATACCCAGCTGAAAGGCGCCACCGGCGCCAGCACCGCACAGACGCGCAGCAACCAGCGCGTCACCACATTCCCCTGCCCCGCCAGCAGCACCGCATGCCCCCATGTGGCCACCAGCACCACCAGCGCCACAGCCAGCTGCAGCAGAAAGGCAGATACAAAGCCGCAGGCAATGCCCCCCAGCGGCAAACGCAGCAACAGCAGCACCGGCTCCGCCAGCGCCAGCACCGCACAGGCCACAAGCACCCAGCGCGCCGCAGCCGCCAGCCACGCCACAACCTGCCTCACCGCAGGTAATATATGGTACTCAATCATCCTGCTCCGGCGTTTCTTCCACTCCTGCCACTTCCGGGCGGGCAGGAGCAAAACCCATGGGGAAACGGGCCTTGCCGCTCATATCTGACAGCACCCGGCACTGGGTATACCCCAGCTCCGCCATCAAACCACGCACTGCGGGCCCCTGGTCGTGCCCCACCTCCAGCATCACCAGCGCGCGGGTTGCCAGGTGAGGCAGCGCATCGCGCAGAAAACGCCGCACCACATCCAGACCGTCCGCCCCGCCATAAAGCGCCGTAGCCGGGTCGTGCTGCACCTCGGCAGACACCACCTCATCCTCCGGCACATACGGCAGGTTCGCCAGCACCAAATCAAACAATCCCTCCGGCGGCTGCACCGCGCCCTCCTCCGGAGCATCCCAGGCAGAGAACAAATCGCTGCGGTAAGTCTTCACACGCGCGCCCAGTGCCGTGGCGTTCTCCAGCGTGAGCGAAAGCGCCGCCCCGGAAATATCAGCCATGATGACCTCCGGCACCTGCCGCGCCAGCTCCAGCGCCAGGGTAATACCGATAATACCACTGCCGCAGCCCATATCCAGCACCCGCATCCCCGCGCGACGCGGTGCCATCTGCAAGGCAAATTCCACCAGCTCCTCCGTCTCCGGGCGGGGAATAAGGGCGCGGGCATCGGTGCGGAACTCGCGGCGGTAAAACTCTGTGCTGCCCAGCAGGTGCTGCAGGGGCACCCCCTGCCCGCGCTGCTTCAGCAGCTCGCGCAGCGGCGCCAGCTTATCCTCCGGCAGCGGGTCATCATAATGCAGGTACAGCCAGGTCTTGTTGCACCCCAGCACATGCACCATGAGGCTCTGCATCGAATGCCGGGCGCCCTCCACCCCGCGGGATTCCAGATACCCGGTGCCGCTCACCAGCACCTCTTGAACGGTTTTCATGGCCATCTTACTTAAGTTCATCCATGCGTTCTTCCATCTCCACATGCTGCATGCGGGCAATCACCTCCTCCAGCGCGCCGGTCGTCACCACAATATCGAGATTATACGCCGTGTAGCCGATGCGGTGGTCCGTGAAGCGGTTCTGCGGAAAATTATATGTGCGGATTTTCTCCTCGCGGCCACCGCTGCCGATAAGGGCCCGGCGCTGGGCGGAGTACGACTCCTGCGCCTCGCGCTGCTTCATCTCAAAAAGGCGCGCACGCAGAATCCGCATACCGGTCTCCTTATTCTTCAGCTGGGAGCGCTCATTCTCACAACGCACCATGATACCCGTCGGCAGGTGGAAAATCTGCACGGCAGATTCCGTGCGGTTCACATGCTGGCCACCCGCACCGCCCGCGCGGCAGGTCTCGATGCGCAAATCCTCCGGGCGGATTTCCACATCCACCTCCTCCGCCTCCGGCAGCACCGCCACCGTAGCCGTGCTGGTGTGGATGCGCCCCTGAGTCTCTGTGGCCGGCACACGCTGCACACGGTGCACGCCGCTCTCATACTTCAGGAAACGGAACACCTCCTCACCGGAAATACGCACCGTCACCTCCTTGAAACCGCCGATGTCATTCGGGCTGGCATCCAGCACCTCCAGGCGCCAGCCGCGGCTCTCGGCATAGCGCTGGTACATCCCCAGCAGATCCGCCGCAAAAAGCGCCGCCTCATCGCCACCCGTACCCGCGCGGATTTCCACCAGCGCATCGCGGTCCTCGGTGGCATCGCGCGGCAGCAGGCTGTACTGGATCTTCTCCGTCAGCTTCTCCACACGCGGCTCCAGCTCCTCCAGCTCAGCGGCAGCCAGCTCGGCCATTTCCGGGTCATCTCCTCCGGCCAGGTCGCGGTTCTCCGCAATCTGCTGCCGCGTCTGCAGCAGGGTTTCCCAGTCGCGCAGCAACTCCTGCACGCGGCGCAGCTCGCGCATCAGCTCGCCCGCGCGGCGCGGGTCCTGAAACAAGGTCGGGTCTGCCGTCTGAGCTTCCAGCTCAGCCAGGCGTTCGCGTCGTTTTTCAATAAGGGGGGCGTAATCCATGCTTGCGCGCCCATTCTAGCCTACTACCCCACAGCGCGCAAGCGCAATCTGTGTGCTGGTATTACATAATTTATGCTTGCCATTACCCCACCGCTGTGGTACAAGTATCCCCGCGCGGCCCACGTTGGCAGCGTTTACACACAGCGTGGTCTCGTGGTGTAAAGGTAGCACTAGGGATTTTGATTCCCTCTGTCTAGGTTCGAATCCTGGCGAGACTAGTAAAGCAAATCTCCTAACTGTTGAAATGATGCAGTTAGGAGATTTTTTCGCAACAGCGTTGCGACTATCGTTGCGACTACTGATGCAAAAATTGTTCAAATTCAGACATTTTGGCATCATAAAATTTCTACAATGTTATTATCTTTGTTCTGCCGCAAGGTCATGGATAGGAAACATGTGAGGACGAGATTGTCCTGATACCAATACCAGAACTCTGTCAATACCTTTGGGGCAATATCTCTGTTTATCCAATTGGCAAAGTCTGTGCCATTGTTCCAGTTCCATTTGTAAGTAATCTACTCTTTTATTATAAGTTATTTACTTTTTTTAAGGAGTGGAGAGAGGAAGATAAAAAACTACCGCCCTCGGCTATGAAACCTTGGGCGGTCGCGCAATGCAGGGCTTGGTTACCCCACTTGAACTTGTTGTTGTTCCTTACTTGCGGCGGCGGCGTGCAGCCAGACCTGCCAGAGCCAGCAGGGAAAGCGTGGCAGTGGTCGGCTCAGGAACGGCAGGAGTGACAACATACGAGAGTGTCTGCCAACCGTTTTTCGCAGTCCCAGGCTGCGACATGGTCAGGGTCGTAGAGGCAAGTGTGCCTGTTACCTGGAAAATCTGAACGCTCTCGGTGTTCGGACTCCAATTGGCGGCTAAATCACCACTGTAAGAAACAGAACTACCGCTAGCCGCAGTAAAACCATTACCATTCAGGCCTGCATAAGACAGAGTAATGTCATCGCCAAGACCAGTGATGGAGAAACCTGCAGTGTGCTGCTGACGACTGGCTGCTGTCACAAAAAGGGTAATGGTGTCACCTACTTTTGCAGTCTCACCAAGATTGAGCGTCAAAGTAGATGATGAACCGCCGTTGCCAGTAGCCGTGTAGTAAATACCGCTACCTGTGCTGAAATCATCAGCAGTAAAACCATTAGTAGCCGTGAGTCCCAGAGCGGTATTCATTGCCGTAATAGCGGCAGCATTCCCCCATGTCTTCTCTACGCTACCGTCGGTGGAGCCTGCCCACAAATTCCCTTGAGAGGGGGTGAGAGTCACGGTAGCACCGTTTTGAAGCTCATAGGTGGTTTCACCTACATTGCTAACAAAGAACGAATCCGTTATAAAGTCCCTTTCAGGAGCGGTTTCGTTACCAAAGGTAACGACAACAGGAGCCGCGGAAGCGACACCAGCCAGAGCGAGGAGCGCGATAAGTGTTTTCTTCATGTTAGTATGGATTGATTATTAGAAGTTTAGATTGAATTGCATAAGTCGTTCAATCTCTTGCGCATTGAGAAGAGAGCAGACTTGCTACAATCCAACAGACCTACAATACAGCATTGCCGATGCTGATGCAAGCATAAAATTCGTAAAAAGATTAGAGTTTTACGAGTTAGGACATTAGAAAGAATGATAAGCAGTGAGAGATACTCAATCATACCTAACAGACAGAGTTTCAACACAAATATAAGGCATCAGCATCGACAATGCTGATGCCTCCTTATCTAACTCATCCTTATACACTATCAGGAGTAATGTTGTAGAACTCCTCGGCTTCCGTCTTGGTAATAGCACGGCGATAGTGCTTCAACAGCATGCCGATGTCGTGTCCGAGCTGGTTCGCAGTCTCGGTGTAAACCTGACTTTCTGCCGAGTAGCGGATGCAGTTTTTGAAAAAAAACAAGCCCTGTCTCTTTGTTTCATAACAGGCAGTTGCCATAATCTATTGCAGAAAGGTAAAGCAGAACACCCTGCCGCGGCATACGCAGCAGGGTGCCGGAAAATCAGGGGTTGAGGCAGGAGCTTTACTCCTCTTCGGATTCCTCTTCTTCAAAATCCTCGTCAGAGGCTTCCTCCTCAGAAGCTTCTTCTTCCTCAGATTCCTCTTCCTCGGAAGCTTCCTCTTCTTCGGTCTCCTCTTCGGTGGTTTCTTCCTCATCGGCATCGCCTTCGGAATCACCCTCCTCATCTGCAGCAGGAGTGGAAGCAGCGGCGGCCTTCTCGGCAGCGGCAGCAGCAGC
>JAFNWZ010000192.1 GCA_017379255.1 Akkermansia sp.
CAGTTCCAGGTGGTGCCGTCTTCGCTGGTGAAGATGCAGACCCCGCCGGTGGCTACCTTGATGTCGTGCTCTGCGCAGAATCCTGCGTAGTCACCAGTGATGACGGGGGCAAAGCGGATGGTGCCGTTGGAGGAGACGCAGAGCATGATTTCGCCGTCCTTGACCTCTGCGGCGAGGCTTATCCAGTTGTCGCGGATCTGCTGTACGTCCACTTTCCAGCCGGTGGGGACGGTGGCATCGGCGTTCCATTTGTCGATGATGGCGGCACCTTTTACCTCAATTTCACCGGGGGTGAGGACGGCGGGGTCAATGCCTTCTGCCTTGGCGGCTTCCGCACCCAGGCGGGCCATTACCTGTTCCTCGGTCTTGTTTTCATCGGGGCCGTAGTCTACTTCGATGAAGCGGTGGTCGGGTTCGATCGGGCAGGTGCAGCCGGCAGCCTCTGCGGCGAGGGCTGCGGTGCCCAGGGTGCGCTTGAGCGGGGCTGCCAGAATACGGGTGGGCACCAGGCCGAGCTTCTTGAGGTAGAGGCCTACGCCTTTGCCTCGCTCTTCTTCAACGAGGGGAAGGTCGGTGTGGCAGCCTACGCGGGTGGGTGTTTCTCCTTTGGCAAAAGTGTTGCCGTGGCGGGCAATGATGAGTGTTTTCATGGTGTTAAATTGATATTATCGGTATTTTAACGCAGGGGAGAGGTGCTGTCAACAACGCAGGTGCAGGAATGGGGCTTTCTGTTCAGGATTTTTTCTTTTTCTTTTTGGCGGATACTGTTTTCCAGACGGGGGAGTCTTTGCTGTAGGCGGGGCCGGGTTCGCTGCCCGGCTGGGAGGCGGGCCAGTCTTCGTTGGTGCGGAAGAGCATGAGCGGGGCGTTCTTTTCCTTGGTGATTTCCTGGGTCAGCAGGTAGTAGAAGCCGTGGCGGCCGCATTCACCGATGATGATTTCAATGGGGTAGTCACTGCCCTCTTTGACACTGACGGGGGTGCCGCCCACGAGTCCGCCGAAGGTATTATTGAAGAATCCGGCGCTTTTGAGCTGGAGTAGTTTGTAGTCTTTGTGCTTCGGGTCTTTGCCTGATCGGAGGTTCTGGATGTATTGTTTTTCCGTACCTTTCGAAAAGGCTTCGTCGCTGTTGTTGCCTGTGAATACGCTGGGGAGTACATAGCCGGATTCGAGGACGACTTTACCGCCGAAGCGCACGATGATGGTATCATCTGCGGAACCGACGAAACGGAATTTCATGGTTCTGGGGGCTTTGACGCGCCCTTTGAAAACGCCAATCCAACCGCCGGGGATGGCTTCTGCGCTTTCGCTGATGAAATCGGCCGCTGCTTCGGTGGCTTTCCTGCCGGAGGCAAGGTCGAGTTCGCCATCCATATTCACCCCATAGCGGCGTTGCAGGTATAGGTGGCCGACAGCGCAGGGGGTTTTGTATTCATAGTTGTATTTGATGTCGCTATGACGCCGGGCCATGATGTCCTTCATGGTTTCCATGTAGTCGTTGCGCACATGGTTCCACCAGTCTCCAGCGTGCTGCTGTACCTGGGGTTTAAGCTTGCCCCTGCGGTCTCGTTTGATGTCATATATTGTACCGCGCAATAGTCCTCCGGGGGCTTTCTCTGCTTCTTCTGCTCCAGTCCATACATAGGCCACCGGGCGTTTTTCCCATTCGGCGGTGGCCGGGGAAATCATAGAGATGAGAAAGACGCAGAGTAGGGAGACGGCGGGTTGGTACATGTGTCTGTTCACGGGGAAAATCAGAGCTTCTTAAATCCACTTATGGAGCTGGATGGTTTGGTCGTCTTTTTGGATTTTTTTGAGGAAACCACTTTCCAGATGGGGGAATCTTCTGCGAAATCCGGACCTTGTTCTCCATAATGCGTGCTGCTGTATTCTTTAAATGACGGGTGGTGGCTCGGTGATGCTTCGCTGGTGCGGAACAGTTGCAAGGGGGCATTGTTGCCGGGAGTCACTTCTTGCGTGAGCAGGTAAAAGAGTGTGCTTCCTCCGTTGTTACCAATGATGATTTCTATTGGGTAGACTTCACCTTCTTTTACCTTGATGGGATGCCCGCCAGTGATTCCCGAAAATGCATCGTTGCAGAACGGTGTGCTGCGGAGCTTTCTGACGACGTATCCTTTTTTATCCGGATGTATGCCTGCCACTACCTCTTTCTGGTATTGCTTGGTGTAGTACCAGTCGCATCCTTTATCCTTAATCCCGTTACCTTTGTATAGTTCTGGCTTGAAGAAACCTGTTTCCAGTACCAGGTTATCATTAAAGCGGACTGCTATGGCATCATCTGCTGCTCCGTAAAATCGGAAAGTCATGCTTTTCGGGGCTGTTACTTTGCCTCGGAATACCCCGAACCAGGAAATATGGTCATCGTAGGCCTTTGCTTTGCCTTTTGCAGGCTTGTTTCCTCCGGAAGATGCCTCATCGTCAGGAAGGAAGTCCGATTCGGGGGCTTTCGGGGTGTTACCGGCAGGTGCTCCATCTAATTCTGCTGCCAGGGATTTGAATGTGCAGGGCGCCAGGTATATATGCGGTGTGGCAACGGTGTATGGATATTTGTAGTAGCGTTTCAGGATGCTGTATTTGCCGTTCATCAATTCTTTGAGTGTATAGGCAAACTGACCGTGCACATCTGGGCTGTTAGTCGGATTTTTCGCACCCGTGCTGCGTGTTTTAATGGCTGATTTGAGATCTCTCCTGGCGGATCCTGTTTTGCCAGCGTTATAGATTCCGGAATAGGTGAAAAACTCGCCTTTCGGATTGCGGTTGTAGTCATACAAAACACCTGTGAGCATGTCATCAGGGGCTTCTGCCGGTTTCTTGTCGCTGGTCCACACATAACACATGCCCCGTGGCTCCCATTCTGCAAAGGCAGAGAAGGAGAGAACGGCGGTTGCTGTCAGGGTAAAGAGTTGGTGTTTCATGCTAAATCTTCTTCGATTCGGAGGTTATCAACGATGTACTGGCGGCGGTCGTCTGTGTTGTCGCCCATGTAGAAGCGGAGGATTTCCTTGAGGTTGTGCGCGTTTTCGAGGGTGACTTCCTCCAGTCGGATATCTTCGCCGATGAATGCCTTGAATTCGGAGGGAGAGATTTCACCCAGTCCCTTGAAGCGGGTGATTTCGGGGTTGCGTCCCAACTGTTTGACGGCGCGGTCGCGCTCAGCTTCAGAGTAACAGTAGAGGGTTTTCTGCTTGTTGCGCACGCGGAAGAGCGGGGTCTGCAGGATGAAGAGGTGACCCTCGCGGATGAGGTCGGGGAAGTACTGGATGAAGAACGTGAGCAGCAGCAGGCGGATGTGCATGCCGTCCACATCCGCATCGGTGGCAATGATGACCTTGTTGTAGCGCAGGTCTTCCATGCTGCGGTCGATGTTGAGCGCCAGGTGCAGGAAATCAAGTTCTTCGTTGCGTTTTTCCTCAAAGAGGGCGGCGCGGTTCATGCCGAAGCTGTTGGCGGGTTTTCCGCGCAGGGAGAATACGGCCTGGGTTTCGGCATCACGCGCGGTCGTGATAGAGCCGGAGGCGGAGTCACCCTCGGTGATGAAGAGCATGGTGTCTTTGGCCCGCTTGTGTTTTGTATCGTAGTGCACGCGGCAGTCTCGCAGCTTGCGGGTGTGAATCTTGGCTTTCTTGGCGCGTTCCTTGGCCACCTTGCCGGTAACACCGGCCACTTCTTTGCGGGTCTTTTCGCTCTCCTTGATTTTCTCCTCCATGGCCTCGCCGATTTCGGGGTGGCGGTGCAGGTAGTTATCCAGTTCGCGGGCGAGGAAGTTGAGCACGAAGGTGCGGATGGTTTCCTTGCCGGGGCCCATGGTGTTGCTGCCCAGTTTGGTTTTGGTCTGGGATTCGAACACGGGCTCGATGACCTTGATGCTGATGGCGGCCTGGATGCCGTTGCGGATGTCAGAACCTTCGTAGGTTTTCTTGAAATACCCCTGGAGGGTTTTGACGATAGCCTCGCGGAAGGCCGCCTGGTGTGTGCCGCCCATGGTGGTGTGCTGGCCGTTTACGAAAGAGTAGTACTCCTCACCGTAGTCATCGCCGTGGGTGATGGCAATCTCAATATCACTGCCGGAAATGTGGATGGGCGCGTAGAGCGGTTCTTCCTTCATTTCCTCTTTGAGCAGATCCAGCAGACCGTTTTTCGAGGAAATGTTGCGGCCATTCAGGTTGATGGTGAGGCCGGTGTTCAGGTAGCAGTAGTAGCGGCACATGCGTTCCACAAAGCTGAGATTGTATGCGGCATCTGCTGCAAAGATGGTGCGATCCACCATGAAAGCCACACGCGTGCCGTCCGGCTGGTCTGTTGCTTCGGTGATGTCGCTGCCTTCTATCATTTCACCTGTCTGGAACAGGATGCGGCGGGTCTGGCCCTCGCGGTAGGCCTGGATTTCAAATGTTTCGGAAAGTGCATTCACGGCTTTGATACCCACGCCATTCAGACCTACGGATTTCTTGAAGGCCTCGCCATCGTACTTGCCGCCGGTGTTGATTTTAGCGGCGCATTCGTAGAGTTTGCCCAGCGGGATGCCGCGCCCGAAGTCGCGGATTTCGCAGCGGCCTTCCTTGTCTATGCTCACGAGTATTTTTTTGCCGATACCCATCACAAACTCGTCAATCGAGTTATCAATGACTTCCTTGAGCAGTACATACAAGCCGTCGTCCGGCATGGTGCCGTCGCCCAGCTTGCCAATGTACATACCCGGGCGCAAGCGGATGTGCTCGCGCCAGTCCAGTGTCTGAATGTCGTCCTCTGTGTATTCGGCTTCCATGAATTGCGGTCATATTACACTATTCTTAAGCATTCTGCAAGCAAGAATCGGGTC
>JAFNWZ010000193.1 GCA_017379255.1 Akkermansia sp.
AATCACCTTGGAAAGGCGGTTGAAGGTTTCGGAACCGGCGTAGGAGTCGTCTGCCTGCATGGAAGCAGCCACCTGATTATCACTCATGGCGTTCACGCCGGAGTCAGTCAGCATGTCCATGAACACATCCTTATTCTGCAGCAGGAATGTGTTGTTACCAGCTTCGCGGAGCTTCTGCACACGCTCCTCTACCGTGGGCAGGAACAGCTTCTGCACCACGCGCACCTTGTGCATTTCCAACGGCACCTGGTGCTCTTCCTTATAGAACTTGACAATAGACATGATGTTGATTGATACGTTATAAAATTTGCGCAAAAAACGCGTGGGCGGATACTAACACGCATTTTTACTCATTGTCAACGCTTTTGTCTGACCTATTTATGGCATGCATCCCGGACACCGGGCAAAGCAGAGCTTTTTTGCTTGCTTCGCAAGTGGTCACATGGTAGACTACGCGGTAGCATGAAAGTTATCACAATTTACGGTAGCAAGAGCGACCTCCCCTTCATGGAGCCGGCTCGCGTATATTTTCAGGAAAACAATGTAGAGCATGAGGAGGTTATTTATTCCGCCCATCGCGATTTGCCCGCACTGATTGATTACCTCAAGGAGCTGGAATCCAGCAAAACCAAGGCTGTTCTGCTGTGCGTTGCCGGTCTTTCCGCTGCGCTGCCCGGTGTTGTTGTCATGAATACCGAGCTGCCTGTCATCGGCGTGCCGGTGCCCTGCGGCCCTCTCAATGGCGTGGATGCGCTGCTGGCAATTTCCCAGCTGCCGGGTGGCGTGCCTGCCACTACTGTTGGTCTGCATAAAAAGACCCCGGTCAACGCAGCCATGGCTGCGCACCGCATCATCAAACTGGCAGAATAATCACCTCGCGGGTCATCCCCGGGGCATCGTTCCTGTTCCCGATGAATACACCCAAAGACCTCTTAACCATTGATGCCCTCAGCGATGCTGACATCCACAGCATCCTGAAGGGCGCAGCAGAAATGAAGCAGGTGTTCTGCAGCGGCAAGACGCACCCTGCTCTGGCCGGCAAGTCCGTGCTCACCCTCTTCTACGAGCCCAGCACGCGCACGCGCTCCTCGTTTGAACTGGCAGCGCGCCGCCTGCAGGCCGATGTCACCACCTTCACAGTGGCCACCTCTTCTGTAGTCAAGGGCGAAAGCGTGCACGACACCATCGACACGCTCATGAGCATGCACATGGACTACATCATCGTGCGCCACAAGAGCAGCGGCATCCCCGCCGTCATCGACCGCCACGCAAAAGCATCCGTCATCAACGCTGGCGATGGTGCCCATGCCCACCCCAGCCAGGCATTTCTGGATGCCTTCACCCTGCAGGAGAAATACGGGGACCTCGCCGGTAAACGCGTAGTCATCATCGGCGATATCCTGCACAGCCGCGTGGCCCGCTCCACCAGCACCATTCTGAAGCGTCTGGGGGCTCAGGTGGCCTACATGGGCCCCGGCTCGCTGGTGCCATACGAAAAACACACAGGAATTCCCCGTTTCACGAATTGGGATGCGGTTTTTGAATGGAAACCGGATGTGGTTTACCTGTTGCGCGTGCAGAATGAGCGCATGGATACACCGTACTTCCCCTCTGCGGATTACCACCAGGCCTTTGGCGTTACAGAGGAACGCCTCAAACGCATTGATGCCCTGGATTTAAGCATCATGCACCCGGGTCCGGTGAATCGCGGCGTAGAGCTCTGCGACAACGCTATGGTATACCGCAACAGCCTTATCTGTGACCAGGTAGAAAACGGTGTTGCGGCCCGCATGAGCATTCTTTCCTATCTTACCCCCCGTACCCGGAACAATGACTAGTATGTATATCAAGAACGCCACCTGGGCTCCCACGGGAGAACGTTTTGACATTCGCCTTGCCCCGGGACACAGCCAGGTTGTGCCTGAACTGGGAGGCCTCACCATCAGTGATGCGGAGGTTCGCCCCGCGGGGCAACTGGAGATTCCGGAAAAAGCACGCGTCATCGATGCAGAAGGCAAGCTGATTCTGCCTGCGTTGTTCGACATGCATGCCAAGGTGGAAATCGAAGGCCGCAGCAAGCGCGAATCAGTCACCCGCACCGGGCAGGCTGCCGTGCAGGGCGGCGTCTGGGGCATACTGGTGCAACCGACCGCCGGGTTCATGTTTGATAACAGCCCGGCTCTGGATAGTTTCCGCGAAGCCGTGGGGCAGCGCTCCGCTGCGGAGATGATGCCGGCAGGCTGCATCTCCCAGGGCATGAAAGGAGACCAGCAAGCACCTTACAATACACTTGCTGCGCGTGGCATCCGCATCCTGAGCGATGCCGGGGAACGCCCTGGTAACCTGCTCATGCTTCACCGCGCCATGAAATACGTGGCTGAGCTGGATATGATTCTCGCCATTCGTGGAGATGTGCCCTCCATCACCGCAGGTACCTGCATGCACCCCGGCACCACTTCATACAACCTGGGGCTGCATGGAACACCTGCATGCGCGGAGGAAATCGGGCTTGAAATCATCGTGCGTCTGGCACAGGACGCAGGCTGCCGCCTGCATGTGCAGACCGTCAGCACGGCAGAAGGCGTTGAAATCATCCGCCGCGCCAAGGCAGCAGGAGTCAAGGTAACAGCAGAAGTAGCTCTGCACCACCTGCTTTATACCCATGAGGACGTGGGTGACTATGATACCAACTTCAAGACACTCCCCCCCCTGCGCGACAAGGCTGATGCAGAAGCCCTGCTGGCAGGCATCAAGGACGGCACAATTGATTGCATTGTATCCGACCACACCCCCTGCACTCCCTTTGCGAAGCTGCAGGACTTCCCCTCGGCGCCGCAGGGTATGTGCGTGCTGGACCACTATCTGCCCACGCTCTACACCCAGCTGGTCAAGCCGGGCAAACTGACATGGGCAGAATTAGTGAGGGCCTGCTGCACCGCCCCCTGCTCCATTGCCTGCCCCGAAGTCATTGACCCGGCAGAGCCTGAAGGTATGCCGTTGCTTCTGTTTGACCCCGCTACAGAATATCTGGTAACGGAAGATAATTTGCCTTGTGGCACAATCAACACACCGCTGCTGGGCAGAACGCTCTGCGGCAGTGTCACCCTCCCCCTTCAATAAGCCATGATAATCTATATCATCAGCGATGGTAAGAAAGGCCATCTCTCCCAGACCCGTGGTCTCGCCCAGGCTCTCATTGAGCAGGCGGGTGTGCGTGCTCCGGAACGCGAACATGCATGCTACGAAGTAGACATCACCAAGCTCAGCTGGCTTGGTAAGTTGTTCTACAAAGGCAAGGATCTGACTTACCCCCGCCCGGATCTGATTCTCTGCGCAGGCCATGGCACCCACCTGGCGGCTCTGAGTCTGGCACGCCACCTGCGCAGCCTGTGCATGGTGTGCATGCGCCCGAGCCTGCCCGGCAGCATGTTTGACCTGTGCATCACTCCGCGTCACGATTTACCGGATGGTTTTACAGCCAATGGGCGGATTTTCCCGACCAACGGCGCCATCAATGCCATCCGCCCCACGCCGGATGTGCCGAAGACTCAGACGCTCGTGCTCATTGGTGGCCCCAGCAAGAGCTACAACTGGGATGCCGAGCTGGTGCTCAACCAGCTTTCCTCCATTGCCCGCCTGTCTACCACACCCATCGTGCTCACCACCTCCCGCCGCACTCCGGCTGACTTTGTGGGCGATGTATCGGCGGCCTGCCCCAACATCCGCGTTGTACCAGTGGAAGAGACAGGCGCAAACTGGGTGCAGGAGAATCTGGCAAAGGCCAGGGAAGTGTGGGTAACGCAGGACAGCGTGAGCATGGTGTACGAATCGCTCTCCAGCGGGGCTCCTGTCGGTATTATCGAAATGCCGGCCAAAGAAGGTCCGCACAAGCCTGATGCCTCCCGCATTGCCCGTGGGCTCAACATGCTGATAGCGGATGGCAGCGTATGCCGTTTCACCGAATGGGCCAAGACCAATACCATTCCCCAGACTGGCAAAGTGCTCAACGAAGCCGCCCGCACCGCCACCTATATCCTGGATAACTTTCCGAAACTCCTTCCATGAAAGTAATGC
>JAFNWZ010000194.1 GCA_017379255.1 Akkermansia sp.
CCTATTGTATTTTCAACATATTTTCTGCAGATAAATGCATTTTTACAAAGGACTTTTGCTCTTCCGCGTGCACTTTTACAAAGGAGTTTTCACGAAATAAAGGCAGCAAAAAGGCATCTGTTTCATCATCTGCCCGGCGGGCAGAGATAAGTTCGCCAAGGGGCGAGATAAGTTCCCGGCCAAGGCCGGGAGATAAGTTCAGCCGAGACGGCAGAGAGAATTTCCCGTCCGATGGGCGGGAGATGTAAGCAGATAAAAAAAGGCCGGGGATTGCGCCCCGGCCTTTTTTGGGATTTTTTTATCTGCTTTACAGGTCGCACTGGGCGAGGGTGTCGCAGCAGCAGCAGAAGTTGCGGTCGCCGTAGGTGTTGTCCACGCGGGAGCAACCGGGCCAGAACTTGTGCAGCAGCTGGCCGGGAGCCGGGTAGGCAGCCTCGCGGCGGGTGTAGGGATGCGTCCACTCATCTGCCGAGACCGCCAGGGCGGTGTGCGGGGCGTTCACCATCACGTTGTCGTCGGCGGGCACCTTGCCTTCGGCCACGGCGGTCATTTCACCGTGGATGCCAATCATGGCTTCGATGAAGCGGTCAAGCTCGGCCTTGCTTTCGGACTCGGTGGGTTCTACCATGAGGGTATCGTGCACCGGGAAGCTCATGGTGGGGGCGTGGAAGCCGTAGTCCATGAGGCGCTTGGCCATGTCGTCCACGGAGAGGTGGCTCTTGCCGAGCATGATGGTGGTGTCGAGGATGCACTCGTGGGCCACCAGGCCGCCCTCGCCCGAGTACAGGGTCGGGAAGTAGTTCTCCAGACGCTTGGCGATGTAGTTGGCGTTGAGGATGGCCATCTGGGCGGAGAGCTTGAGCCCCTCGTGACCCATCATGGCCAGCCACATCCAGGTGATGGGGCAGAGCGCGGCAGAACCGTACTCCGCAGAGGAAACGGCAGCGGTCTTCTGGGCCTCACCGGCGATGCAGTGGTCCGGCAGGTAGGGGGTGAGGTGCTCGGCGCAGCAGATGGGGCCCACGCCGGGGCCGCCGCCGCCGTGCGGCATGGCAAAGGACTTGTGCAGGTTGAGGTGGCACACGTCCGCACCGATGGTGCCGGGGTTGGTGAGGCCGATCTGGGCGTTCATGTTGGCGCCGTCCATGTAGACCTGACCACCGTTCTCGTGGATGATGCGGCAGAGGTCGGCCACGCCGCTTTCGTACACGCCGTGGGTGGAGGGATAGGTGACCATGAGGGCGGCCAGGTTGTCGCGGTGGGCTTCGGCCTGGGCCTTGAGGTCGGCAGCGTCGATATTGCCCTTCTCGTCGCACTTCACGGGCACCACCTCAAAACCGGCCATGGCGGCGGAGGCGGGGTTGGTGCCGTGGGCGGAGTTGGGGATGAGGCAGACATTGCGGTGTCCCTGGCCCTGAGCCACCTGGTAGCGGTGGATGGTGAGCAGACCGGCGAACTCACCGGCAGCACCGCTGTTGGGCTGCAGGGACACACCGTGGAAACCGGTGACGGTGGCGAGCCACTGCTTGAGCTGTTCGAGCATGGCGCGCATGCCCTGGCACTGGTCCATGGGGGCGAAGGGATGCAGCGTGGCTACCTCCGGCCAGGTGATGGGCATCATGATGGCGGCGCAGTTGGCCTTCATGGTGCAGGAACCCAGCGGAATCATGGCCTCGTTGAGCGCGAGGTCCTTAGCCTCCAGGCGGTGGATGTAGCGCATCATCTCGGTCTCGGAGTGGAAGAGGTTGAAGCATTTTTCCGTGCAGAACGCGCTGGTGCGATTGAATGCGGCGTCCCAGGCGGGGCCGGCCGGCATGCACTTGCAGCAGGGCTTCTCCATGCCGAGCGCCACGCACAGAGCCTTCACGTCGCAGCTGGTGGTGGTTTCGTCGAAGGAGACGGAGATGGTATCGGCATCGACCAGGCGGATGTTATATCCGGCATCCAGGGCAGCGGCCACCATATCGGCAGCCTTGCCGGGGCAGCTCACCTGCACGGTGTCAAAGTAGTTGGCCACGGGCAGCGTGTAACCCGCCTTGGCGGCGGCAGCGGCAAAGCCGGCGGCCAGCTGGTGGGCGGTGCGGGCCACCTGTTTCAGGCCCTCCGGGCCCTGGTACATGGCGTAGAAGGTGCTGAGCAGGGCGGTGAGCACCTGGGCGGTGCAGATGTTGGAGGTAGCCTTTTCGCGGCGGATGTGCTGCTCGCGGGTCTGAAGGGCCAGACGATAGGCGGGCTTGCCGTCCTTATCCACAGAGAGGCCGATGTAGCGGCCGGGCAGCTTGCGCTTCAGCGCATCGGTGCAGGCCATGTAGGCGGCGGCGGGGCCACCGTAGCCCATGGGGATACCGAAGCGCTGGGTGGTGCCCACGCAGACATCGGCACCAAAAGCACCCGGTTCCTTCAGCACGGTGAGGGCCAGCAGGTCGGCCGCCACCACGCAGAGCACCTTGGCAGCGTGGCACTTGGCGAAGAACTCAGTATAATCCTCGATGCTGCCGGCGTTGTCCGGGTACTGCACCAGCACACCGGCGAGGGTCGGGATGGAGGCGGGGTCAAAGCTCTTCCAGTCGCCCACCACGAGGTTCACGCCCGTGGTCTCGCAGCGGGTGCGGATAACATCGATAGTCTGCGGGAAGCAGGTATCGGCCACGAAGAAGGTGTCGCTCTTGCGCTTGGAATCAATGCAGAGATGCACGGCCTCGGCAGCTGCCGTGCCTTCGTCCAGCATGGAGGCATTGGCCACGGGCAGACCGGTGAGGCCGGCAATCATGGTCTGGTAGTTCATGAGCATCTCCAGGCGGCCCTGGGCGATTTCCGGCTGGTAGGGAGTGTAGGCGGTGTACCAACCCGGATTCTCGTACACGTTGCGCTGGATGACAGCGGGCATGTAGGTGCCGTAGTAGCCCTGGCCGATGAGGCTGTGTGCAGGCTTGTTGGCAGAAAGCACCTGGCGCAGGGCATCGAGCGCCTCCTGCTCTGCCATGGGGGCGGGCAGGTCGAGCGGGGCTTTCAGGCGGATATCAGCCGGGACGATGGTATCGGTCATTTCATCCAGACTGGAGAAACCGATGACCTGGAGCATTTCCTGCAGCTCGGCACCGGCAGAGCCCAGGTGGCGGGGTGCAAAGGGAGTCTGTGCGGTAATCATAGTCGTTATCTCTACGCTATTTGTTCAGAAAACAGAAAAGGCCGCATCCCTGCTGTGAGGAATGCGGCCGAAAGTCGCTTTACTTGCAGAATTCCTCGTAAGCGGCGGCATCCATCAGCTCGTCCAGCTCGGAGGGGTCATCCAGCTTAATCTTGCAGATCCAGCCAGCGCCGATGGCATCGGAGTTCACGGTGCCGGGCTCGGCATCCAGGGCTTCGTTCACCTCTACCACTTCGCCGGAAACCGGGGTGTACACATCGGAGGCGGCCTTCACGGATTCCACCACGGCGATGCTGTCGCCCTTGGAGAAAGTGTCGCCCACGGAGGGGAGGTCAACGTACACCACATCACCCAGTTCGGACTGGGCGTGGTCGGTAATGCCGAGGGTCACGATGCCGTCCACGATGGGGCTGATCCACTCGTGCTCTTCAGAGTACTTGTATTCTACGGGATTGCTCATAGTATGATAATGGGGGGATTGAGATTTACTTTTTAAGGAAGGGTTTCTTGACGATGATGGCGGGAACGGCCTTGTTGCGGACAATGATGTTCACCTCAGTGCCGACCTTGCCGAGGGCGGCGGGAACATAGGCCATGCCGATGCCCTTGCCCAGGGAGGGAGAAAGAACGCCGCTGCACAGCTCGCCCAGGGGCGTGCCGTCCGGCAGCTGCACTTCGTAACCGTGCCGGGGCGGGGCGCCCTTGCCGGTGTATTCGATGGCCACCAGGGCGGTGGGGCGGCCCTCTGCCTTCTGGGCGCGCAGCACATCCACACCGATGAATTCCTTGGTCAGGTCGCAGCACCAGGAGAGGCCGGCTTCAAGCGGGGTCTTCTCCGGGGAAAGGTCGCTGCCGTTCAGGGAGTAGCACATTTCGAGGCGCAGGCTGTCGCGGGCACCCAGGCCGCAGGGCTTGGCGCCGCATTCCATGACCTTCTCGAACCACTTGACGCCCTGCTCTGCCGGGCAGAAGAATTCGTAGCCGTTTTCGCCGGTGTAGCCGGTGCGGCATACCACCACGGCATCGCCGTCGGATTCAAACATGAGGATACCGTTGCGCACGGGCAGCTCCACGCCGGGGCAGAGCTTGGCAAACACCTCCTCGCAGGTGGGGCCCTGCACCGCCAGACCCACATAGTCGGCGCTCTTGTTCACCAGGGAAATACCCTCGGGCTTGTGGGCGGTGAGCCAGGCGTAGTCCTCATCAATCATGGAGGCATTCACCACTACAAAGAAGTTATCCTTGCCCAGCTGGTAGATGATGAGGTCATCAATGACGCCGCCCTTTTCGTTAAGCATGATGGAGTACTGGCCCATGCCGTCCACCAGTTTGTTCAGATTGTTGGTGAACATGGAGTTAAGCCACTCCGTAGCGCCCTCACCGCTGACCAGGAACTGGCCCATGTGGGAGATATCAAACACACCGCAGGCGCTGCGCACGGTGTTGTGCTCATCAATAATACCCGTGTACTGCACAGGCATGTTCCACCCTGCAAAGGGTACCATCTTGGCTCCGAGAGCCACGTGCTTGTCGCACAAAGGCGTGCACTTGATAGAGTCGGCGTTCATACTATCGGCGATTGTACCCCCGGCTTCCCATAAGTCAAGCAAGGAAGACGACACCCACCCCACTTTACACGCATACTGACACACATGCCGGGTTATATTGTGACAATTTCGCCAGATTTGGGAATTTTCTTGAAATCGCCGTGCCAACATGATAGAGTCAGCCTGACTCTATATGGACACGACATACTACGTGATTTACGGTATGCTTCTGCTGCTGTCAGTCTTCGGTCTGGTGGTAGGCGTAAGCAATGACGCATGCAACTTCCTGAACTCCTCCATCGGCAGCCGCGCCGGCACCTACACAGGCGCAGTCGCCGTGGCCGCCATCGGCGTGCTTCTGGGTGCCTCTTTCTCCAGCGGCATGATGGAGATTGCCCGCAGCGGCGTATTCATCCCGAGCATGTTCACTTTCCATGAGGTAATGATTCTCTTCCTGGCCGTCATGGTGGCCAACGTGATTCTGCTGGATATCTTCAATACCCTCGGCTTGCCGACCTCAACCACAGTATCGCTGGTGTTTGCCTTGCTGGGCTCTGCCCTGGGTATGGCCTACTTCAACATCGGAGACGGCCCCGGTTCCCTGGCAGACTACATCAACACCGACAAGGTATTCTTCATCGTCTCCGGCATTTTCTGCTCGGTGGCCATAGCCTTCACCGTGGGCACCTTTGTGATGTGGTTCTCCCGCCTGCTCTATACTTTCCACTACCAGCGCATGTACCGTATCATCGGCCCGGTGTGGTGCGGCTTTGCCTTCACGGCCATCACCTACTTTGCGGTGTTCAAGGGCCTCAAGACCAGCCCGGTCATGAAAGGACCGTTCATGGACATGGTAGACGCCAACATCGGGCTCGCCGTCCTCATCGCCTTTGTTGCATGGACCATCATTGCCGCCATCCTGCAATACGGGCTCAAGATTAACACCCTGCGCATCACCGTGCTGGCTGGCACGGGTGCCCTCGCCCTTGCCTTCGCCGGCAACGACCTGGTAAACTTCATCGGCGTATTCATGGCCTCCCAGACCTCCATGGAACTGGCAGAAGCCCACCTGGCCGCCGGTGGCGACCTTGCCACCTTCAAGATGGGCGGCCTTGCCGATGTGCAGCAGCAGGTGAACATGCTCTGGCTGGTGGCCGCCGGTCTCGTGATGGTGACCACCCTCTTCTTCTCCAAGAAGGCACGCAAGGTAACGGAAACCGAGCTCAAGCTCTCCTCTGCCAACACCGGCAAGGAACGCTTCGGCTCCTGCAGCGCCGCCCGCACCATGGTGCGCTACACACTTAACACCAAGCGATTCTTCGAGCGCGTCACACCCATGCGCATCCAGAACTTCATTTCCAGGCGCTTCACCCCGCTGGCCCCGGAAGAAGAAACCGGAGCCATTTATGACCTGGTGCGAGGCTCCGTAAACCTCACCGTCTCTGCCCTGCTCATCTCGGTGGCCACTGAAATGAAGCTGCCGCTCTCCACCACCTACGTGACCTTCATGGTGGCCATGGGCTCCTCCCTGGCAGACCGCGCCTGGGGACGCGACAGCGCCGTGTACCGCATCACCGGCGTGCTCACCGTTATCGGCGGCTGGCTTCTCACCGCCCTGGCCGCCAGCCTTGCTGCCTTTGTGGTAGCCGTTGTCATGGCCTACGGCGGTTTCTGGGGCATGGTGACCATGCTGGTCATCGCCGGTGCCATCCTCATCAAATCCACCTTCTTCACCAACAGCACCAAGGAGGAAATCCGCCTCATCAACATGCGCAGCGATGCAGCCGTGAAGGACTTCGGCAAGGCCGCCAGCGGACGTCTGGGCCGCATGGTGGGCATCTATAACGCCATGGTGAAGGCCCTCATCAGCGAGG
>JAFNWZ010000195.1 GCA_017379255.1 Akkermansia sp.
ATCACCCGCTACAAAGTCACCCGACATCTCTACCAGGCACCGGCAGACACGCCACCCCTCCCCAGCGAGGAATTCATCCCCCTCTCCCGGCTCTCCGCCACCCCCATGGCCTCCCCAGACCGCAAAATCATACAAAACCACCTGCCTCACTAAGCTGCTGAAAAAGCATTCCCTTTTCAGTCTCAATTTTCACATTGTTTCGAAAACAACGTATCAGACACTCGTTCAGTTATGCCCACCATCCCCAGAATCCTGACCACCACCGTCCTGAGCCTTGCAGTGGGGGCATCAGTAGGTTGTACGCCCACCACACCCGCCCTGCCGGGCCTGCAGAACAGCATGCCCGCAGGCTTTACAATCACCGCGGGCACCTCCATGCCGCTGGGGGACACATGGCTCAGCTTCGAATACCACCAGAAAGCTGAAGATACCTGCCTGCTTGTCAAGCTGAAACCCGACACCCTGCCCAAAGGCTGCAAACTGCGGCTCTCCCTGTCCGGCGTACCCTACAACACCGCCCGGGGCAAAGAGTGGCAACATGATTTCAGCAACCTCCACAAACCAGGGGAATACATTTTCCTTCTCCGGAAAAGAGACTTTCCCCAGGAAGGAGGTCCATACGATTACCAGGTGGTGTTCACCCTGCTTGCCCCGGATGGCAAGGTTCTCGAACGCAGAAATGACCGTCTGGAACACTTCATTCCAGGCCCGGGATGGGAGGCTTCCTTCGAAATAGAAAATCAGAAAGAACTGAAAAAACTGCAACAGGCAGCCAGCCGATGTGCCAGCATGCGGCTGCAGATGACCTACCACTGGAGCATCATGACTGATACCCCGGTAGAATTACCCCTCAACACACCTGACATAGAAAAACTGCGCGACCTCATCGGACGCATGCGCCCGGTCAAAACCTACCTGCACGAGGTATTAGCAGCCTACCACCTGCAACTGGTTCTGCTGGATGCCCAAGGCAATGAGTTAGAAACCATGAATCCCCATGATGTCGTCAGCGAACAACAAGTAAGCCCGGAAAACCTAGCAGATATTTCTTCCTTTGCTCTCCGCGATGAAGATGCTGCTACCTGGTTCCGCATTATCCACAGCCCGGAGGTTGAGGCGGCTATTGATTCGGCAGAAAAGCATGCGAGCAGTCAGCGTTAATTCCAGAAGAAACGATGCTTTTTCCATTGCCTGCACCTGCTCAGCATGTTCACCACAGGGGCTCGGTTATCGGCATGGCGGTAAAGCGGGTTATTCGTAAATAGAACAAAAGGATGGCATGGGAACCATGCCATCCTCCGGAGAAATATTGCTCAACCAGAAACTCAACCCTGCTGGGCAGCCTTGCGGGCCGCTTTCTCAGCCGCTTTGGCTGCCTTGGCAGCCATCTTCTCCTTCTCCTCTGCGGAGAGGATGCGCGGGAACACAGGGCTGGGGGCCTGCACACTGTGGCCCTCCTTCACCAGCCCCCAGCTCAGCGCCTGCGGGGTAAGACCGGTCACATCCAGCTGCAGCTGGGAAAGGATGCGGGCAGAAGC
>JAFNWZ010000196.1 GCA_017379255.1 Akkermansia sp.
CCCTTGCCCTTGGCAATGACGGTGAAATTAATCTTCGTCTCGCGGATAATGCGGGCAGGATACCACTCAGGATGCCCCAGCGCCGCCAGAGCCTCTGCATAATCCGGGCCCCAGCCCAGCATCTCCATGGTCACTTTCATGCGCGGCGGATCAGCGTAGCGTGTTCAATAATATGCAGGGCAATGTGCTCCTTCGTATCCTTTTCCAGATACTCCACGCGGTCGGGGTACACCAGCGCCACCTCATTCTCGCGGGAATCAAAGCCGATATCGCAGCGGGAGACATCATTCGCCACAATCATATCGCACTTCTTACGGCGCAGCTTGTCCTGGGCGTATTCCTCCACATTCTGCGTCTCGGCGGCAAAGCCCACCAGCGTGCCGGTAAAGCCGAACACATCGCGCATGCTGCCCAGGATATCCGGCGTTTTCTCCAGCTCAATCACCAGGCGCTCGCCGCTCTTCTTCATCTTCTGTTCCTGCACCACCACGGGGCGGTAATCAGCCACCGCAGCGCACAGAATGGCCGCATCGGCATATTTCACCATATCGCGCACCGCGTCGTACATCTGCTGCGCGCTCTCCACCGGTATGAAATCCACGCCCGCCGGCACATCGAGCGTGGTGGGGCCGGAGATGAGGACCACCTCGTGCCCCTCGTGCCGGGCAGCCCCTGCCAACGCATAGCCCATGCGCCCGGAGGAGCGGTTCGTCAGATACCGCACGGGGTCCAGGGCCTCGCGCGTGGGCCCGGCTGTGATGAGAAACTTCATATCGGCGGGCAGTCTAGCACAAAACACCCCCGTTTGCAATCCTCATCCTGCATAAATCATTGAATCCCCATTCAGCATGTGTTACACTCCCTCCGTGAGCAAGCTACGCCTCCTGTACAGCATCTGCTATTTCCTGTTCATCCTCGCACTGGGTGCCGTTCTCTATTATATGCCGTTCGGCACGCAGTCTCCTGCGGAGCGGTGGCAGTCCTTCCAGCCCTGGTTCGGACCAGCTCCGCAGGAGTTACAAGCCGAGGTATGGGACAGCGACGCTGACACGCAGCAAAACGGCATCATTTTCGTATTCCGGGCCAGCCAGGAATGGCAGGAACAACTCATCCGCGATTTCAATCTGGAGGCAAAGGACAGAAACACTGCCCCGCTGCCGGAGCATTGGGAAACACAGCTGCACCCCTTCCAGCCGGAGCTTACCACCTGGCCCAAGCTCATGATAACGAGCGATTTCATTAGTGGATACGATGTGAGGGATATGACACTGGCACAACTGCAGGACGGCCGTATCCTGCTGGCCTTCCACTACCGCTGGGACAATGAATTCGGCGGCAGGAATCTGGTGATGCAGCGCTATGCAGACGCTGCAGACGCGCCCGCCGCGCGCTCCACTGACTGGGAGGTCACACTCTTCTGCCTGGCGGGCTATGCCTTCTGCCTGTTTACACCACTGGGCTTCCTGCTGCTGTTCCCGCGGTATGACCTGAGCCGGGGATGGCATTTCTTCTGGTGGTTTCTGGCTGCAGCCCTGTTCCCGGTTCTTCTGTTCATACTGGCGTTACTTGCGGTGTGCCCTCTGGGGGCAGTTCTGGTCTACAGCATGTTATGGCTCATCATCGTTGTCCCCTTGCAGCTGGTAGGTGCACTTATCCTGCTGCCGCTGGTCATGATGATAGGCTTCCGCAACAAGAACACCCCACCCGCAGCATGAGCCCAGCCACCACCTTCCTCTCCCTCCCACGCATGAGCAGAACGCGCAAGCTCTTTGCCCTCGGCTACCTGCTTTTCGTTCTTATTCTGGTGATTATCTACCTCATTCCCTGGGAGCGGCCCAACCGGAGCGCAGGCGGCGAATGGGACACGTATTACCGGTGGCTCGGCCCTGCCCCCGCCGGGCTGGAAATGCAGATGACGCGAGATGAAGACAACCCTTCCATTTTCTACATCTTCACCTACGACCCGGCACCGGAAACAGACCGCATCATCACCGAAACATTCGAACTCCGCCCCTCCGGCCAGCCGCTCCCGGCGGCATGGGGGATGGAAGCAGCTCCCGGTGCCACCCTCTACCGCCCACAGCACAGGAGCATCTGCATGCTGGCATCCAACAACGACTGGGGCTATGTCGTTCAGGACATGACACTCACCCGCCTGAGCAATGGGCGCAGCCTGTTCACCTTCCGCTACACGAATATCCCCGACCACCTGGCCGATGCTTATTACCACCCGACCTTCGACCCCAGCCCGGAGAGCCAGGCCAGCATCGCCGGCACCCTGCTGCTGGAACTGGTCTATTTCCTGTGCTGGTTCCTGCCCGTCCCCCTGGGTTTCCTGCTGCTCTTCCCCAGCTTCACCCTGCAGACCAAGCTGCACCATGTGCTCTGGTACGCGTCCATCATCGTGCCGCAGATTCTCCTCCTCATCTGGGCACACCTCATCATCCACGACCCCGCCATCATCGGGGCCTGGCTCATCTTCGTGTTCGGCACCCCGCTCCTGCTCCTCGGCGCCCGCCTACTCCTTCCCCTCGGCAAACGCATCGCCCAATCCCCCGTATGACCTATGGGGCGGCCAGACGTCGGGCCGGTAGTCCGGTAAACAAAATCACGCCTCGTCCTTCTCACCCATTTTCCGCTGAGTGATACTGCACGAGCGGGGCTGCCCTCCACGCTTGCGGGCACGCTTCAATTCCAGCTGGCGGGGAGAGGGCGCGCCGTTAAGACGGTGGTCCAGCTCCTCACAGAGCGTGCGCCGCGCCAGGTAGCGGTTGATTTCGCGCTCCCGCTCGCAGTGGCAGCGCACCACAATCCCGCTGGGCACATGGGTCAGATACACGCAGTTATTCGTCTTATTGACTTTCTGCCCACCCTTGCCGCTGCCGCGCACAAACTTTTCCTCCAGGTCATTCCTGTGCACCCCGAGGCGCAGCATCATTTCCTGAAGTTTCTGCATTTTCTCTGGAGATACCGGCATGCATGGCATCGTATCGCAAATCTGCCACCCAATCAAGCAAATATGCTGACGGAAAGCTCCCCCGAAAAACATTCACCCCCGTGAAAAACAATTTGCGTGATGCTGGGAAAATCTGAACAATTATCTGCTCCGGCTGCATTTCTTGCCGGGCATGTGATATCAAAGCTGATTGTCAAACACCACTCCGCATGTTATTTATCTTGACCTCCGGCGCATTTCAGTCTAACATGCAACGCGTAAACACTCATTATCATCTATGAAACTCACACATTTCACCTTCAGCGTCCTCTGCCTGCTGGTGGGCATCATCGTTGGTGCGGTATTCATTTACAGAATATTCTGCCGCTTCCTGTGCCCCCTGGGCGCAATTTACGGCCTGTTTAACCGCATTTCGGTGTTTGGCATCCAG
>JAFNWZ010000197.1 GCA_017379255.1 Akkermansia sp.
CCCGAAAGGGCGACACGTTCAGTAGCCCAGAGCGTCAGCTCTGGGTAACAAGAAAAATAATGAACGGAACCCCGAGCACAGCGAGTGGGTGGCAGATTAGTAAGGCGGGATCCCAATAAAATCAACGGTTAGAACCAAAGAGTACGGCTCTCGTAGCCTGCCACCCACTCCGCTACGCTCCGGGGTTCTGATATGTTTTTCATTTTACCCTGGGTTCGGCTGCTGACGCAGCTCCACCCAGGGCTATTATTGTGTCGCCCTCTCCGAGGGCTCAGAATTCCTCGGGCTTTCAGCCCGGCAAATTCCAATCTATACAAATTTTGTGGTAGGTTGAACCTGCACGCGGTAAAATAGCCGCGAGTACGGAGCAGGAATGAGTGGGTAGCTACCACTCATTCCTGGGTTGAGGACGCCCGGAAATTAGATAGAAAGGAAACCTTTCGAGCTAAAGTTAGGGCTACTCAACTCCCGTCACGAAGATGGCTCCGGATTCTTCTCGAACAATTGATTGGGCTATTACGCCCGTTATAGAGAATGAAAGAAATATGAACCAAAATCTCACAAAAAGCAAGGCTAAAAAAACGCAGGACACCACATATGTAGGTGTAGATCTCTCAAGTCGCAACCTGGACGTTTACATAAACGGCAAGTATATTCGGTACAATAATTCGGAAACCGGGAGAGCACATATGCTGAATAAATTAAACAGCATATGCAATAACATATTAATAGCATATGAGTCGACAGGCTGGGTAAGTCGGAATTTTTCCATGTATCTGGATGAAAAAAGAGTACCACACTGTTGTCTCATCCCGTGCCGCATAAGGTCATATGCTAAAAGCCAAGGCATAAAAGCAAAGAATGACCGGTTGGATAGCCGGGTTATAGCAGAGTATGCAGGCAATATAAAAGCATCACCAGATAAGCCCCTGAATAGAAAGATTCAAGAACTGCGCCAGCTTAATAATCTACGAACGCTGATAACAAAGAAGCTCAAAGATTTCAAGGTTACAACAGCTGCATATACAGAAGAGAGCAGCTTATCTGTTATTGCGGAAATACGTAAACATTTACAGGAACAAATCAGGGAGATAGGAAATAAAATGCAGGGCATTATTAACGAAAATCCCTTATTGAGCGAGCTATATGCTTTTTATCTTGGTCAATCCGGCATAGGACCAGTAATTGCATACAATCTGATATGTGAATTACCTGAACTTGGCCATCTGAGCGCCAAGAAGATAGCATCTTTAGTGGGTGTTGCACCGTTTGATTGTGAAAGTGGAGGGAAAAAAAGGGGCCCGAAGCATACGATTTGGCCGCAAGAGGATACGCAATTTATTATACATGGGTATGTTGCAAGGCATCCGGAAAGATGATGCCATGAAAACAAAATACGACAGATTAAGGGAGAAGGGTAAACCTTTTAAAATTGCGATAGTTGCAGTTATACGTCAACAATTGGCAATCCTCAATGCGAAGACACGAGATTGGCTGGCAGAGCGTGGCGATCCGCTTTACTAAAGATGGATGCAACGGCACGTTGCCGCCAGTGGGGGAAAGGGGAGAGTGCGAAACTCTCCCCTAATCAAAGGCCGTGCCGCAGAGAGGAATCCAAAGGAGAGAGCGAGAAGCTCTCTCCGTGGTCGGAGGGGATAGGGGAGGCAGACAGCCTCCCCTGCATATCTGTACACCAAAAGGGTGAAATCTGCATAAATGAGACATTTGTGCAGATTTTTCAAATTCACAATTGACTTTAGCAGCGTATTGTCAATTAGCTGTGCTACAAGAATTTGAAAGCAGTCCTAATGAAACTTTGGGACACATGTGGCGCAGGGATGCCAGCTCGATTGATTTTTCTTGACCTGACTCTACCTTGCGTGTATGCTGCAGGGTAGCGGAACAAGACCGTTCAACCTTACATATTATGAAAGCAGTACTTCTTTTTCCCGGTCAGGGTGCCCAGAAAGTGGGCATGGGCAAGGATTTCTATGATACGTATCCCGCAGCTCGCGAAATGATGGATGCAGCGGATGCGGCGCTGGGCTATTCTCTTACGGAGGTCATGTTCAATGGCCCGGATGATGAGCTGACCCGCACCTGCAACTGCCAGCCGGCTCTCTACCTGCATGGCCTGGCCATCTACAAGGTGCTCAGCAGCCTGGTGGATATTGAACCCGTGGCCGCTGCCGGCCTTTCCCTGGGTGAGTTCACGGCCCATGCTGCCGCCGGTACGTTCAGCATGGAGGATGGCCTCAAGCTGGTGCAGAAGCGCGGCGCGCTCATGGAGGAGGCCTGCCAGGCTGCCCCCAGCACCATGGCTGCCATGATTGGCGGCAGTGATGAAGCCGTGGCGAACCTGGCTGCCGAGTGTGATATTGATGTGGCGAACTACAACTGCCCCGGGCAGACGGTGGTTTCCGGTTCTGTGGAGGGTGTGGATAAGGCTGTGGCCGGTGCCAAGGCTGCCGGTATCAAGATTGCCAAGAAGCTCAATGTGGCAGGCGCTTACCACAGCCGCTTCATGAAGAGTGCCCAGACGGCCCTTCGCCCGGAGCTGGAGGCTACGCCTATGACCACTCCCGCTGTGCCGGTATACTGCAACTTCGAGGCTCGTCCCGTGACCGGGCCGGAAGATGTGCGCGCCATGCTGGGCGAGCAGGTCTGTGGTTCGGTTCGCTGGGCTGCCTGCATGCAGGACCTCATCGAGAAGGGCGAACGCCTCTTCATCGAGATGGGCCCCGGCAACACCCTGGCAGGCATGATGGGCCGCATCTGCAAGGAAGCCAAGGTGATTTCCATTCAGGATGTCGCTTCGCTCGAAGCCGCCGTGGCCGAGCTTAAGGCTCTGTAAATTGGCGCTAGAAAATTATTCTGATAACAAAAACGCCTCGCATTCCGCGGGGCGTTTTTGGTGGATTAAAGCTCTGCGTGAGAAGGGGGGGCCAGGATATCCTTGCAGATATCCGGTAACATGAAGGTCGCATAGAGGGGTAAATCAAAGAGTATTGTATGGGAACCGTTTGCTGCGGAAACAAGATTCTGCGATTGGTCGTTCATTGAAATCCTGACAGCCATACGCGGGTTATATTTCCGGCAGTATGTTAGCAGACTTTTTGCTTTTGTATTATTTTCTGCTTTAACTTCCAGGGGGATTACGTTACCACAAGTCTGAATGATGAAGTCAACCTCAGCCTTGGCGCTGTCTGATTGCCAGTAATGTGGGGTGAAGTCAGACGCTGCTCTTATTTCCTGTTGCACGTATTGTTCGGAGAGAGCTCCTTTGAATTCCCGGAAGATGGCGTTTTTTTCCAGAATGGAGGATATGTCCAGTTCGCATTTTGCGCCCAGAAGCCCAACATCCAGGAAATATAGCTTGAATGCGCCATTCCGATATGCTCCTAAAGGAAGTGCTGGTTCGTTGATTCTATCCACCTTGTAGATGAGACCTGCTCGTTGCAGCCAATCCATGGCTGATTCCAGTTCGCGGGATCGCATGTTGTTCTGTACTTCCTTATAGACAAAACGCTTGTTTTCCTTTGCCAGCTGTTGGGGCACGGATTCCCACAGAAGCGATAATTTGGCGGCCATGGCAGTAGGAACATGTTTGCTGAAATCATTGGCATAGTTGGCCAGAATTTCGTTTTGCACACGCCGCACTTCATTAAAATCCTGCGTGCGGAGGAATGTGCTTACTGCTTCCGGCATTCCTCCAATGTAATAGTATTGCTTTAACAGGAAACTCAAGCGGTCTGATATGAGCTTGAGACTGTTCCATTTTCGGTTCTGAATGAAATCTAAGTCAAAGTCGTTGCCCAATGCAAACATGAATTCCTTGAAGCTTAAGGGACGCAGGGTCATAGTGTTGACCTTGCCTACCGGAAAACCTGTGCCGTGGTGTTGCTTTATGCCCAGAAGTGAACCAGCTGCCATCACATGATAATCCGGTAGATCCTCGCAGAAGTATTTCAATGACGTCAGAGCAGCAGGACATTCCTGGATTTCGTCTAGAATAATCAGCGTTGCTCCAGCCTGTACTTTTGTCTTCGCTTCCGCCTGGATTAAAAGCAGAAGTTCTTGCATATCGAAATTGCTTGTTTCGAAAATGCGCCTCATGCGTTCGTTTCGGTCGAATCGGATGTATACTATGCTCTGGAAGTGCTTTTGGCCGAAATGCTGCATCAGCCATGTCTTTCCTACCTGTCTTGCTCCAAGTAGGAGAAGCGGTTTCCTTACAGGGCTGAGCTGCCATCGTTTGAGTTCGGTTTCAAGAGTGCGTTCCATACTGCGTCTTTGCTTGTAGACGTATTTTACTTAATTTTAATGATAAATCAAGAATAATGCACGAAAATCGACCGAATAATGGTGTAAAACTGCACGAAAACCGACCGAATAATGATGTAAAACTGCACGAGAATCGACCGAATGTGGAAATAATGGGTGCGAGGAGTGCCAAGATATTTGTCATGGTGGCGGTTGTTGTCGGAAACCTGGTGGGCTGTGTCTTGACTTCATGCTCTGGTGGGTGTATGTTGCAGGTATGTACACCAGCTTTTTTGATGTGTTTTCCATTGGCATCGGTCCGTCCAGTTCGCACACCATGGGCCCCATGCGCGCCGCAGCGCGTTTTGCGCGTGAACTGGCTGGGCGCGGCGTGCTGGAGCAGGTGGAGACGGTGAAGGTGTACTTGTATGGATCGCTGGCGCTCACCGGGGTGGGACACGGCACGCCTGGCGCAGTGGTGTACGGCTTGCTGGGGCTGGATGCCGAGAAGATGGAGATGTCTGCCACTCCGGCGATTGCTACGCTGGCGACTGAGGGCAAGCTGCTGCTGAATGGCACGCACCCGATTTCATTCAGCGCTATGCAGGATGTGGTGCTGGAGAAAGAAATAACGCTGCCTGAGCATGCGAACGGCATGCGCTGCTGTGCTTATGATGCGGCGGGACAGGAGCTGGCGGATGATGTCTATTTCTCCATTGGCGGCGGCGCTATCCGCCGTATTGATGAAATGGAGGAATTGCCGGAGCCGCCGCCGGTGGTGCCGTATCCCTTTGATTCCTGCGCCGAGCTGCTGCGGCATTGCAAGAGCGAGAATATGACCATTGCCGCGGTGGTGCGCTGCAATGAAATGGCGCTCCCCACGGGTATGGAATTGCGCTCCCGCATCCGCAAGATTTATGATACCATGGATAAGGCGATAGAGCGCGGTGTGAAGACCATGGGGGTGCTGCCCGGCGGGCTCAAGCTGCCGCGCCGTGCGCCCCGCATCTACCGCCGCCTGGCCGAGATGTTCCGCGAGAACACGCAGGATGCGCTCACCATCATCGACTGGATTAACCTGTGGGCCTTTGCTGTGGCAGAGGAGAATGCAGCAGGTGGCCGCGTGGTGACAGCGCCTACCATGGGTAGCGCCGGGGTGCTGCCGGCGGTGCTGCGTTATTATGAGCGTTTCGGGCGCAAGGATGCCACTGTGGGGCGTGAGCATGGGATTGAAATCTTCCTGCTCACGGCTTCCGCCATCTGCTCGCTTTACCGCGCCAAGGCCTCCATTTCCGGTGCTGAGGTCGGCTGCCAGGGTGAGGTGGGCGTGGCTTGTTCCATGGCTGCTGCCGGTCTGACAGCTGCTATGGGTGGCACGAATGAGCAGGTGGCCAATGCAGCAGAAATTGCCATGGAGCATAATCTGGGCCTCACCTGTGACCCAGTCTGCGGGCTGGTGCAGGTGCCCTGCATTGAGCGCAATGCCATTGGCGCTGTGAAGGCGGTGAACGCGGCCCGTCTGGCGCTGCGGGGCGATGGAACGCACTTTGTGAGCCTGGATAGCGTGATTGCTACCATGAACGAAACCGGCCGCGCTCTGGCGGCCGGGTATCGTGAAACGGCATTGGCAGGACTGGCGACTAACGCCCTGACCTGCTGATGGGTCAGATGCCTACCCGCTCGATGATGGCGTTGTAAAGTTTATCGACTACGGCGCGGTTGATGGCGCGTTCCTCTTCTGTGAGCGCAGAGCAGAGCTCGTCGATGGCGTTCTGCTGCGCCTTGTCAATCTCGATTGCCAGATTGAGGAATGATTTGGAAATGGTGACCAGCACGGCGCGGCGGTCGGTGGGGCTCTGGTGGCGCTCCACCATGCCCTGGGCCGTCAGGCTGTCTACCATGTGTGAAGCTGCTGAGGGAGACATGCCTGCGCGCTCCGCCAGGATGCTCATGGGGACACCCTCCGGGTGCTGCCGGGTGTAGCGGCGGATATTCGCAACGACGGCACACTGGCGCACACTCAGCTTATACAGCTTCTTGCGCTGTGAGTCAGGCATAGCCGCCGCTCCTGCACGGTTGATATAGTCCGTGATGGCGCGCATCTTGTCAACTTGTGATACTTCCTCGTATGCTTCGGGCATGAATCTACTTTACCATGTTATTTGCGTACTTGTCAACTTAATTGCATATTTGAAAACAAGAAAGGTTGAAAAAGTAAAATAAAAGGCTTGACCCTTTTGCGGGTGATTGCTAGAATGTGGCCACACTTCTATGAATACTCATCGTTACATTACCCGCTATAATGGGCAGAAAGGTACGCGCAATACCTTCTGCGGCTGGCGCTTGTGTATCACCCGCCAGAAGGAGACCTACGTGCGCTACTTTACAGACAGGGAATATGCCCATGCAGATAAGGCGCTGCAGGAGGCGCTGCAGACCCGTGATGCCATGCTGGCAGCGCTGGCCGGAGGTGAGGATTTCCCCTCGGTTGCGGCGCGTTACCGCAAGTCTGCCGAGTCTTGAAAACAGGGAGAAAAAACGGGGTAAAAATCTTGACTTGGCCCGGTTCTCTGGTATACTCCTGCCACATTGTGAAGCATGCTTCCTAAATGATAGATGCAGACCGGTATGTTAAAGAAAAAGCACCCGATGTTTCTGATGAAGATGGTATCAGACCGAGCTGATACCATTTTTGCGCAGCGCGTGGGCAAGCTGCGCGTGACGGCGCCGCAATGCCGCCTGCTGATGTACCTGGACAGCCGGGGCGGGGCGCCGGTGTCTCAGCGTGAGCTGGAGCACTACCTGGGCGTAAGCCATACCACGGTAAAGGGGCTGCTGCAGCGGCTGGAGGAAAAAGGCTATGTGCGCACCGCGTTTGACAGCGCAGATAAGCGCGTGAAGCATGCCTATCTGACGGAGGCGTTCTGCCGGCTGCAAATGGAAGCACGGCAATCACTGCAGGATTTTGAGGATGCGTTGACCGCTGGGTTCAGCGCGGATGAAATAGACCAGCTGCGCAGCATGCTGGAGCGGATATACCAGAATACTCTAACCCCGGAATCAGTAGATTCTGAAACGAACAATCAATGAAAGCAACGTATATTGTAACAATGGCCCTGGGTGGGCTTGTGGCGGGCACCGCTTTAGTGGGGTGCAAGGATAATGCAGGAAATCAGGCCGCCCAGCGTGGCATGGCCCCCATCAACGTGACGGTGATGCCGCTGCAGCAGCGCACGGTGGAGCTCACCAGCACGTGGTTCGGGCATCTGCGCGGCGTGGAGCAGGCAGATATCCGCCCGGAGGTATCGGGCAAGTTGCTGGAGCAGGTGTACTGGCATGGTTCTCTCTGCGAAAAGGGGGAGGTTCTGTTCCGCATAGACCCAGCCACCTACCAGGCCGCCTATGACCAGGCTGTGGCCAATGTTGCAGCGGCCAAGGCGGGCGTGTTACAGGCCGAAGTGGCCGATGAACAGGCGGGGAAGGACGTAGAACGCTACACCTCATTGGTAGAGAACGGCTCTATTTCTGACAAGCAGTTTACCGACGCGCAGCACGCCAAGCGCCGCTGTGAGGCGGCGCTGGCCATGGCCCGTGCCCAGGTGGTCCAGGCAGAAGCGGCGCTGGAAATGGCCAGGCTTAACCTGGACCGCTGCACAATCCGTGCGCCGTTCCAGGGGCTTGCCTCCCAGTCCACTGTGAGCGTGGGTGATTTTGTGGCGGCAGGGCAGGTGGTCATGACCCGCATGTCTTCGGTAGACCCCATCCGTGTGGATTTTTCTGTTCCCGCCCGCCAGGTGAATGAGCAGGTGCAGACCTCGGAATACTACGATATGCCGGACAAGATGAGCCCGGTGAAGGAATTTGACCTGATTCTGGAAGATGGCACCGTGTTTGAACACAAGGGGCAGGTGCATGCAGTGGACAGCGAAGTGAGCCAGGCAACCGGAACGGTGAAATTTGTGGGCTATATCCCGAACCCGAAGCTGAAGCTCCGTGCTGGTTCTGCCGTGCGTGTGCAGGCTAAGACGGGGGAAATCAAGGATGCGCTGCTGGTGCCCTCCCGCGCGCTGGTATCTTCCATGAATCACCGTTTCATCTATGTGGTAGCGCCGGATAACACCCCGCTGGGCATTGATGTGAAACTGGGTAAGGAACTGGTGCTGGATATGCCGAATGGCGATGGTACAACCGTGCCCATGCTCATGCAGGTGGTGACCGGCACGGTGAAGCCCATAGAGGAGACGCTTCGGGAAAACGGCATAGAGAATGTGGAGGACGCTCAGGTGATTGTGGGCGGCGGCCAGATGGCAGCCCAGTATGCCATGGCCAATGCCGGCATGCGAGCCCAGGGGGCGCAGGGCGGTTTCGGCACGGTGGTGCCCCAGCCGTTCATTTACGAGAAACCCACCTCTACCGTGAGTTCTGTAACTGCTGAATAAAGGACAGATATGAGCTCGTTTTTCATTAAACATCCCGTTATCGCCACGGTGATTGCCGTGGTGACAACGCTGCTGGGGCTGGTCTGCCTGGTGAATCTGCCCGTTTCCCAGTACCCGGAAATCACACCGCGTACCATCCAGCTCATGGCTATGTTCCCGGGGGCGGATGCCAAAGCCGTGGCCGACTCGGTGGGTACGCCGCTGGAACGTGAAATCTCCGGTGTGCAGGGCATGGATTACATGACCTCCGTTTCGTCTAACAACGGCGTGTATTCCCTGCAGGTGGTCTTTAACCCGGAGACCGACCCCGACCTCGACCAGGTGTTCACCAACATGCGCTATGGCCAGGCGTCCTCCCAGGTGCCGCCGGAGGTGCTGAACTCCGGCGTGACGATCCGCCAGCAGCCGGGGCTGCCCATCATGATTTACTCCCTCTACTCCCCGGATGGCAGCTACAACTCCGTGGACCTGGCCAACTATGCCCAGGTGAAGATGGTGGATGAGTTGAAACGTGTGGAGGGTGTGGGCGAAGTGATGGTGTATGGTGCAGGGCGCTATGCCATCCGCATCTGGCTGGATACCAACATCATGACCCACTACAATATCTCCGTGGGTGAGGTGCGCGCCGCTATTGCAGCGCAGAATACCACCAACCCTGGTGGTAAGGTGGGTGCCGACCCCGTGCCCGATGGACAGGAGAAGACCATTGCCATCCGCACCCAGGGCCGTTTGAGTGACCCCGCAGAGTTCGAGGAAATCATTGTGCGCCAGGTGGGAGATGAGATTGTCTACCTGAAAGATATTGCCAGGGTGGAGCTGGGCTCGGAGAATTACTCTGCCACCGGCCGCCTGAACCGCCAGGTTTCTGCCGCGGTGGTGATTTTCCAGACTCCCGGGTCCAATGCCATTGCCACGGTGGACCGTCTGCGCAAGACCTTTGAAAAGCAGGCTGCCATTATGCCGCTGGGCATCAAGGGCGATGTGTCGCTGGATACCACGACGGCTGTGCGTTACTCGATTGATGAAATCAAGCGCACTTTCGTCGAAGCCATTGTGCTGGTGGCGCTTGTGGTGTTCATGTTCCTGCAGAACTTCCGCGCCACGCTCATTCCGCTCATTGCAGTTCCCGTGTCGCTCATCTCGACCTTCTGCGTGTTCCCCATGCTGGGCTTCTCGCTCAACACCATTTCCCTGCTGGGCATGGTGCTGGCCATTGGTCTGGTGGTGGACGACGCCATCGTGGTAGTGGAAGCCGTGCAGCACCATATTGACAAGGGGCTCAACCCGCGCATGGCTTCCTTTGCTGCTATGCAGGAGGTGAGCGGTCCGGTAATCGCCATTGCCCTGGTGCTGGCGGCGGTGTTCCTGCCGGCGCTGTTGCTGGAGGGTATCACCGGCACGCTGTTCAAGCAGTTTGCCATCACCATTGCCGTGTCGATGCTCATTTCAGCATTCAACGCACTTACCCTTTCTCCGGCATTGTGCGCGCTCATGCTCAAACCGACTAACCAGAGCCGCAGCATATTCAAGCCTTTCTACAATCTGTTCAACAAGTGTTATGATTGCACGGCGAATGTGTACGTGAAAATCTGCGGCGGCCTGTGCCGCAAGCTCGTCATCTCCATGCCTCTGCTGCTGGTGTTCTGGGCTGCCATTGCCCCCATGAGCAGGATGGTGCCCAAGTCATTCCTGCCGGATGAAGACCAGGGGTTCCTTCTGGCGGCACTCGTGATGAAACCCGATACCTCGCTTCAGGTGGCGTATTCCGAAAATAAGAAATTCGAGGATGCACTTTCTGACCCCGCCGTGAAGAACCTCACCACGGTGGTGGGTATCAATATCCTCAACAGCGTGCAGACCCCCGGTGCCTGTATCGCCTTCATCGAGCTCAAGGACTGGAAAGACCGCCCCGAAACCGCCGCCGAGGTGCAGAAACGCATCGAGGCCCGCTTGCACCAGAGTGCGCTGGACGGCATGGCCATGGTGCTGATGCCCCCGGCTATTCCCGGCGTGGGTACGGCCAACGGTGTGACCATGGTACTCAATGACCTGGAGGGGCAGGGCGTACCCTTCCTGCGGGAGCAGGTGCTCAAGTTTGAAGCCGCGGCCCGCCAGCGCCCGGAGGTAGCCGTCTGCATGGACATGATGATGGCGGATACCCCGCAGAAACTCGTGGAGCTGGATAAGGAGAAATGCAAGTTCCACCGAGTGGATATTGCTGCGGCCAATAACCTGCTGGCTACATACAATGGTTCTGCCTTCGTCAATTTCTTCAATGCATTCGGCCAGCAGTGGCAGGTGTATATGCAGGCGCAGGGCGCTGACCGCGTGAGCCTGGATAAGATGGACGGCTTCTTTGTGGCCAACCAGGAAGGCGAGCGCGTGCCGCTCTCGGCGCTGGTGGATATCAAGGATATTGCGGATACGGAGTTCGTGATGCACCACAATATCTACAACTCTGCCAAACTGAACGTGATGCCGCGTCCCGGTGTGTCCACGCAGCAGCTCATGGAGGCCATGGAGCAGGTCTATGCCCAGACCATGGACCCCGCCAAGGTGGGCATGGATTACCAGGATATGTCTTTCCAGGAAAACAAGGTGCGCAACAGTACCGGCCTGGCAACCATCTTTGCCATGTCCTCTGTGTTTGCCTTCCTGATTCTCGTGGCTCTGTATGAGAAGTGGACCCTGCCTATTTCCGTGTTCCTTACTGTGCCCATTGCTGTGCTGGGGGCTTATGCCGGCTTGTACTGGATGGGACTGGAGCTGAACCTCTATGCCCAGGTGGGGCTGGTGATGCTGGTGGGCCTGGCCGCCAAGAATGCCATTCTCATTGTGGAGTTTGCGAATCTGGAAATGGAACGTGGCAAGGACCTGCTCACCGCAACGCTGTCTGCCGCCCGCCTGCGCCTGCGCCCCATTCTCATGACTTCGCTGGCCTTCATCCTGGGTTGTGTGCCGCTCATGCTGGCGCATGGTTCCGGCGCACTTGCCCGTTGCTCCATCGGCACCGTGGTGGTGGTGGGTATGACCGTGGCCACGGTGGTGGGTGTATTCTTGATTCCTGCTTCTTATGTCTTCATTATGCGCCTCTTCCGCATTCGCTTCAAGCTTTCTACGCTGGAGGAAGACCCCGATGAAGTCGGCGCCCGCCAGTATCTGGCCGCGCATAAGAATGACGAGTAATCAGAAACAACTTGACAAAATCAACCAACAAGCTATTATACAATCAACATGAAACGCTCAATAATTCTCGGACTTGCCGGAGCTGCCGGACTGGTGGCTTCCTGCACCTTTGGCCCGATGTGGTCTGCGCCTGAGATGCCGGTTCCGGCGGAATTCCGCGGGGCGGGGGTGGCAGACAGCACCATGGCCGACCTGCCCTGGCAGCAGGTGCTCAATGATGCCCATCTGCAGGCGCTGCTGAATGATGTGTTTACCAGCAACCGCAGTCTGGAAGCCATGATGCACAACGTGGAGTCTGCCCGCCGTTATATCACGGTGGCGCGTGCGCCCATGTTCCCCTCACTGGGTTACCTCGCGCAGGGCAGCAAGGGCGCCAGCTCTCCTGCAACCGTTGCAATGGCAGATGATAGTACCATTCCCGGTTCCGGCGGACTGAGCGCCTCCTGGGAACTGGATATCTGGGGTAAGACTCGCAAGGGGATTGAGAGCGCTGAGGCTCAGGCTCTTGCCGCTGAGGAAAGCTTCAACAACGTGCGTATCTCCCTCATGAAGCAGGTGGCCACCGGGTATCTGCGCCTGATTATGCTGGATGAGCAGCTGAAGATTGCGCACGAGGCCGTGGCCTCCTACCGCGATTCGCTCAAGCTTTTCGAGAACCAGCTGGAAAGCGGCGTGGCTAACAAGCTGCAGACAGCTTCTGCCCAGGCCGCCCTCTCTGCCGCCGAGGCCCAGATTCCCAACCTGCAGATGCAGATTGCGGAGATGGAAAACACGCTTTCCGTGCTGGCAGGCCGTGCACCGGGCGCCATTGAGCGCAGCGGCAGCATGCAGGCCTTTGCCGGCGCCAGCGGTGTGGCTGCCGGTATTCCGGCAGATGTGATTGCCCGCCGCCCGGATATCCGCGCTGCCGAGCAGAAGCTCCGCGCAGCCAATGCTGAAATCGGCGTGGCTATTGCGAATTACTTCCCGAGCATCAGCCTGACCGGGCTGGCCGGCATTGCCACGCCCGACCTGCGCCACGGCCTGAGCCGCAGTGCAGACGGCTGGGGTATCGGCGCTAACCTCACAGGCCCGCTCTTCCAGGCCGGGCAGCTGCGTGCCAACGAGGCCATGAAGCGCGATGCCTTCCTGGCCGCCAAGGCGGATTACGAGCAGGCGGTCCTTTCCGCTCTGGCTGAGGTTTCCACCACGCTGGTGCAGCGCACCAAGCTGCGCGATATCATGAAGAAACAGGAACAGGCCGTGGCGGCCTACCAGGAAAGCGTGAAGCTTTCCAAGGCCCGCTATGCACAGGGCCTGGCCAGCTACTATGAGGTGCTCACCGCGCAGCAGGGGCTTTTCCCGGCGCAGACACAGCTGGCTGCCTACCGCTACCAGTATGCCTCCTGCATCCCCACCCTCTACACCCAGCTGGGTGGCGGGTGGAAAACTAAGTGATATATTCATCCAATCTTTTTCATAGGCCGGAGCTTGTACCTCCGGCCTTTTTGGTGCTCTCATGGTGTCGCATTTAATTTTACCATTCTCAAGATGCTGAGGAATATACTTGACGGTAAATGTTATATCTGTTAAATAATTTACCAGTGCTTTTTTCTTTCCTGTATGACTTCCGCTCGTGTTTTCAAATATTTCGCGTTTATCAGCTACAGCCGCAAGGATGCCAGATTTGCTGAAAAATTGCACCGCTACCTGAGCTACTTCAAATTGCCCAGCAAACTGTGCCGGAAGTATCCGCTCAAGCCGGATAATGTGCGCCCCATTTATCGGGACAAGACAGATTTGATCATTGATAAACTGAACGATGCCCTGAAAGGTGGATTAGAGGTATCGAAGTACCTGATTGTGATTTGTTCGGAAAATTCCGCCCGGCCGAATGAGGAAGGAAAGAACTGGATTGATGAGGAGGTGCGCACCTTCGTTTCTCTGGATCCGGAAAATGTGCATCGCATCATTCCTGTGCTGCTGCGCGAAAAGGAGAAGCAGGATGTGATGGCCTGCATGCCGCCCGCTGTGCGGGAGCTCGGATTGCTGGCTGCTGATGTGCTGGATAAGGGCAGGGAGCGCGTGTTCAGTGATGTGGTGGCCAAGATGCTTGACCTGGGCCCCGATGAGCTCTGGAACTGGGTGGAGCGTGAGCAGCAGCGCCGCCGTGTGATGGCCCGCGTGGGAATGGGGGTTGCCTCATGTGCGCTGGTTGGTGGTGCTGTTTTTGCCTGGGATTTCTGCTGGCCCAAGGTGCATTATTACCAGGATTATGTGGAGTACCATAATGTGCCGGTCGGTATTCAGGAGCTGACGAAGGAACAGATTGCAGGGATGCAGATGCATTACCGCTTTACGGAGCGGTATTACAGGCTTCAACGTGTGGAAACATGCAATTCGGCTGGCAGGTTAAGTGATGCTAAATTTGCCTGGGCACGGCAGCGCCCGG
>JAFNWZ010000019.1 GCA_017379255.1 Akkermansia sp.
CCTTGCTCGACCTGAAGCAAACTGAGCTAGGCATCAAGCAGATAAAGGACTTTTTCCAGCAGAATCTGTCTTCGGAACTCCGTTTGCGCCGCGTCACTGCCCCCCTCTTCGTATTGAAAGGCATGGGTATCAATGACGACTTGAACGGGGTGGAACGTGCCGTATCCTTCCCTATCAAGGACTTGGGCGATGCACAAGCCGAAGTGGTACACTCACTGGCGAAGTGGAAACGACTCACCCTGGCGGAATACAGCATCGAGCCGGGTTATGGCATCTATACCGACATGAACGCCATCCGTGCCGACGAGGAGCTGGGCAACCTGCACTCCCTCTACGTTGACCAATGGGACTGGGAACGCACCATCACCGCCGAACAGCGCACCGTGGAGTACCTGAAGCAAATCGTGACCCGCATCTACTCGGCCATGCGACGCACCGAATACATGGTGTGCGAAATGTATCCGCAAATCAAGCCGTTCCTGCCGAAGAACATCCACTTTATCCATGCCGAAGAACTGATGCAGAAGTATCCTGACCTCACTCCGAAGGATCGCGAACATGCTATCACCAAGGAGTATGGGGCGGTGTTCATCATCGGTATCGGATGCGAACTGAGCAACGGACAGAAGCATGACAACCGTGCACCTGACTACGATGACTACAGCACCATCGACCCTGCCACCGGCCTTGCAGGCCTCAACGGCGACTTGCTGGTGTGGGACAACGTACTCGACCGCTCGGTGGAACTTTCGTCCATGGGTATCCGTGTGGACAAGGAAGCCCTCCTCCGCCAGCTCGCCCTCAGCGGACAGGAACATCGCAAGGAGCTCTACTTCCACCGCCGCTTGCTGGAAGGCAGCCTGCCATTGTGTATCGGTGGCGGTATCGGTCAGTCACGCCTCTGTATGCTCTACCTGCAGAAGGCGCACATCGGCGAAATCCAAGCCAGCATCTGGCCGGAAGACATGCGCCGCGAATGTGCGGAATGGGGCATGCAGCTGATTTGATTGATAATGTTTTAGAAACTGTTTTCACATTCTTTTCTCCCCTCTTGAGAGGGGAGAGAAACAGCTCCTTGAAAAATATAATCCGTGAAAATCTGTGGTGAAAAACCAAACGCTGCACACAGCGTCCCTACATAAATCTTGAACACAGAGACACAAAGACACAGAGAAATTTTCTTGAATGAAAACTCCGTGATACTCTGTGAACTCTGTGGTGAAAAAATCAGAAATCAGATTTCATAAATCATAAATCAGAAATCTTTTGCCCATCCCAAAAATAACTTCTATCTTTATACCCTTAAAATGAAAGAAACCATGAATGTACAGATAGAAGAAAGCTGGAAACAGCAGTTGACCCCCGAATTTGAAAAGGATTATTTCGTCCGGCTGACCGACTTCGTGCGTGCCGAATATGGCGCCACCACCGTCTATCCTCCGGGCAAACTCATCTTTAATGCCTTCAACCTCTGCCCGTTTCATCAGACAAAGGTAGTCATCATCGGGCAAGACCCCTATCATGGCCCCGGACAGGCACACGGGCTTTGCTTCTCGGTGAACGACGGAGTGCCCTTTCCACCCTCCCTTCAGAATATCTTCAAGGAAATCAAGAGCGACCTCGGCATTGAGATTCCTACGAGCGGAAACCTCACCCGATGGGCCGAACAAGGCGTGCTGATGCTGAACGCCACGCTCACCGTACGTGCTCACCAAGCAGGCTCGCACCAACGCAAGGGTTGGGAGGAATTTACCGACGCAGCCATCCGTGCATTGGCCAACCAACGGGAGCATCTGGTGTTCATCCTTTGGGGTGCCTATGCCCAGAAGAAGGGTGCATTCATCGACCGCGAGAAGCACCTGGTACTGGCATCCGCCCACCCGTCGCCCCTCTCGGCTTACAACGGATTCTTCGGCAATAAACATTTCAGCCGTGCCAATGCTTATTTAATGGAACACGGGGAAACCCCTATTAATTGGTAAGAACTATGAGCGAAGATAAATACATCTCCATCCATGGAGCCAAGGTAAACAACCTGAAGAACATCAGCGTGGACATCCCTCGCGGGAAGCTGGTGGTGGTGACCGGATTGTCAGGTTCGGGCAAGTCGTCGCTGGCATTCGATACCCTCTATGCCGAAGGTCAGCGCCGCTATGTGGAAAGCCTCAGCAGCTATGCCCGCCAGTTCTTGGGACGCATGAGCAAGCCGGAGTGCGACTTCATCAAGGGCATCCCGCCAGCCATCGCCATCGAACAGAAGGTATCGAGCCGAAACCCGCGCTCCACCGTAGGAACATCTACCGAAATTTACGAATACCTGCGCCTGCTCTTTGCACGTGTAGGCAAGACTTATTCGCCCGTGAGCGGACAGTTGGTGAAGAAGCATACCACCGAGGACATTGTGAACTGCATGAAGGAATTCCCGCAAGGCACCAAGTTTACGGTACTGGCTCCCCTCACCCCCCGCGAAGGCCGCACCCTAACCGAGCAGCTGGACATCGACATGAAACAAGGTTTCGTCCGTGTGGAAGTGAACCGCCAGGTGATGCGCATCGAGGATTACCTCGTGCAGCTTCAAGCCGAGGGAGAAGGCAAGAAGGCGAATGTCTATCTGCTGATTGACCGCATGAGTGCCGACCACGACCAAGCCACCATCAGCCGCTTGACCGACTCGGCAGAGACAGCCATGTACGAAGGCGACGGCACTTGTCTGCTCCGTTTCCAATGCGAGGATGGAGGCACGCAGCTCTTCACCTTCAGCACCAAGTTCGAGGCCGACGGCATCACCTTCGAGGAGCCGAGCGACCAGATGTTTTCGTTCAACTCGCCCATCGGCGCCTGTCCTACCTGCGAAGGTTTCGGCAAAGTGATTGGCATCGACGAGCAGTTGGTCATCCCTAACCGGGCACTCTCTGTATACGATGGTGCCGTGGTGTGCTGGCGAGGCGAGAAAATGAGCGAATGGCTAAAGGAATTCCTGCACGAAGCCCCGGCTCACAACTTCCCCATCTTCACTCCTTACTATGAGCTGACTCAGGATCAGAAGGACTATCTGTGGCACGGCCCTAGAGAA
>JAFNWZ010000198.1 GCA_017379255.1 Akkermansia sp.
CAGTTAGCATCAGCAACAACACCGATGTTTCTTTCACAGGAAATGCCTCCGTTGCAGACTCCAAGTACTTTCCTTCATCTTGCGGCGGCGCCATTTACTCAAAGGGCTCCATTTCAATAGTTGGTAACGACAAAGTCATCTTTGAGAAAAACTACGAGAAAAAAGACTCTTCCTACCATCTCCGGAGCATATACATGACCCCGGACTCGGCTTCAGATACCTTCGTATTAGCCGCACGCACCAGGGGGCATATCGCCTTTTATGATTCCGTATATATGGCTTACTATTCAGGATGTTCCGCAAGTATGAACGCTGATTACACCGATGCAAACGGCGCGCTCCAGAAAGCCACGGGCGACATTATCTTCAGCGGTAAATATACAGCCGAGCATCTGGCTGAAGTAAAAGGTTCTGCCGGCACATCCTCCGAAATCACCAATTCCCAGACCAGTGAAATCAACAATCTCATCACTCTCTACGGTGGCAGCCTGCAGGTGGTGGATGGGGCAAAACTGAACGGGCGGGGGCTGACCGTCGCCGCAGACAGCCATGCGACCCTGCTGCTGCGGAATGGCAGCATGTCACATAGCGGATACAACTTCACCTTCAACGCCACCAGCGCACTGGAACTGCAGGGGCTCAACACCATTACCGCATCCAAACTCACCATGGGCAGCGGCACCAGCCTGGTGGTGACGCTGAACGAAGCCAACCTGACCACGGCAGCCCTGACCCTGGGCGGCACCGATTTTGCCACCTCACAGCTGGCGGTTAACCTGAATCGCACCGATGGGCTGCGCAGCGGCATGTACAAAATCATCAGCCAGAGCAGCAGCAGCGATTTCACCACCAAATCTGCCTGGACGGCAGCCAACGTGAGCGTGAAAGGCAGCGGCGGGGCCAGTCAGGCGGCATTTGAAGATTTGGTGTGGGAGGGCGGCACGCTCTACTACAAGGTAGGGCGCACCACCTGGGGCAATGCCTCGGGCGACGGCCTGTGGAACAGCACGTCTGACAACTGGACGATGAATGACCGCAGCTACACCTATCTGGACGGCATGGACGTGAGCTTCACCGACGCGGCAGCCGGCACCGTGAAACTGGAGGGCGATATTGCCGCAGCAGATATCATCGTGAACAACGCGAGCGGCAATGATTACACCTTTACCGCGGCAGAAGGCGGTGGCAGGCTGACGGGTACTGGCTCTCTCACCAAGCAGGGAAGCGGCGGGCTGACCCTTGACACGGCGAATAATTACACCGGAGCAACAAAGCTGGAGGGCGGCACGCTGCATGTGCACCACAGCACGGCCCTGGGCGCTACGGCAGACGGCGGGGCTTCTGTGACAACTGCCGCCGGGACCACGCTGAAGGTGGGGAACAACAGCCACCTGGTGCTGGCCAGCTCTTATGATATGGCAGGCATTGTGGATGTGGCGGCCGGTTCCACGCTGGAGCTGCAGAAGACCGGGCGCGCCGCCGGTACGCTGAGCGGGAGCGGCACGGTGCAAGTGGCGGACAGTCAGGTTACCGTGGAGAGCCTGAGCAGCTTCACTGGTAATCTGGAGCTGGAGGGCAAGGAGGCGAGCCTGAGCATTGGCAGCGGCAGCTACTCTGCTGCTGGTACGCTGAGCGTGGCCGGCGGTCAGCTTACCTTCGGCAGCAACGCCAATATCACGCTGAATGCCGGTGGTCAGCTGCTGCTGAGCGCCCTGGATGGCGCTGCAGCCCGACTTACAGCAAACAATATCAACATCAGGAAGGGAGCTACCCTGGCGACCGATATCCAGGCCTCCGTCTCCCCTCTGGGAGATACCCCGGTGCTCAGCAGCCGCGAAGTGGGAGCAGAGCTGAACTGCTCTATTCTGACGCTGAACATGGGAGCCACTCTGAATGCTGAAGACGCGTATTTTGACCTGAATAACGGCACGCTGGTACTTGCCGTGACCAAGACCGGCACCGAGAAGATAAACCTGATTCTGGCAGAACACACAGTGTACACCGGCTCAGAGCAGATAGTGCTGTTTGCGAATGCCGGCAAGGTCACATTCATTTACAACAACATCACCGCCACCAGTGCCGATGCTTCCACCTACACGCTGAATGCTGCCGATTACTTCACTGGTACAGGCATTAACGAATCCACGCAGCTGGTCTACGACAGCACTACCGGCACTCTGTACCTGCAGGGGGTTGAGGCTATTCCCGAGCCCGCTACGGCAACGCTCAGCCTGCTGGCGCTGGCATCTCTCGTTATACGCCGCAGACGCAAGTGAGATTTGAGAGGATGTAGATTTATCGAAGTCCTCCGCAGTATGTAATTCCGGAAAAATCGGATATTGCTAACAGCCGGCTTGCCGCATTGCGGTGGCCGGCTGTTACGCACACGAGCCCTGGCGTTGATGCGTTATATGGCCATTTATCGGAATGTACAATGGACAAATTACAATGTACAAATGGTTAAAATTCCCTGCGCCCGTTGGTCGCAGCATACTTTAAAATTCTCCTTTGTACCTCATACATTGTGCATGCATATAGCAATTTAACAAAAACTCCCGCCTGTGGCACGGATAACCACAGGCGGGAGTATGAAAGAATGCGGTCTTTGGATCAGTTTCTCTGCTGGTCAATCATATTCTTGATGACGGCATTGAATTTCTTGTTCTCAATGCCGATGGCAGAAATGCGGGCAAGTTCGTTATTGATGGCCTTGTTCAAAGCCGCCGCAGTAGCGCGGGAAGCCTGGTGAACAGGCAGATTCGCTTCCTCTTCTTCCATGATTTTCACCGTACCAAGTGCCGTAACCGTGCCAGAGGCGGACTCTTCATCAATGACCTCACCGTAGATTTTCTCCAGAGGCTTGACGGCCTTGGCTGCGGTCTTCTCATTGCGCACGGAGCGGAGCACCTTGAGCGTCTTTTTCTGGTTGGAGATATATAACTTTGTCTCTTCCTTGAGCATCTTGTCATCCTCGCGGCGCTCCTCGGCAGAACGGGAATCAAGCTCGGCCTGGGCTTCTGCCGCTGCATCAGACTTAGCCTTGCGTGCAGCACGGTCCGCTTCTACATCGCCATCAGAAAGGATGTCAAAACTCATCTCTTCAACAGCCTTCTTTGCCTTCTTCCCTTTCTTGGGCGCGGCTTCTGCGTGGGGCACACCAACAGCCAGCAGAGCGGCTGCAAGAATAGTCATGTATTTTATTTTCATCATATTATCTACTAGTTGGGGGTTAGAGGGCGGTATTCACCTTTTGCTGCAAGGGCGCAAGGTCGTAGGAATCTGCCCATTTCTTAAGTTCTTTACCGGTGTAGGAGGAAAGACCATCTGCAGTGAGCTGGCGTGCCAGCACTCCGGCAGGAATCAGCATGCAGAGGAAATCAGCGTCACTTTCATAACCTACCCTGACCTCACCGTTGCGGGTCATGATAACGCCATCGCAGGGGCTCATGCTGTTGAGCTCCACAATGGCAGCGCTCAATGCATCCCGTTGAATTTCAAAACTGGTGTCAGTTCCTTCCGGCATAGCGTCAGTATACACAATGCATTAAAAAAGACAAGTGCTATTTACGATTTTTTGCCAGCAGGCGTGCGGAAAAGACACCCCACAGCAAAGGTGGCCAGGGTGCCCACCGTCACGCGCCAGGGGAAGGCGATAGCGGGCATCCAGCCCTGTCGTCCACCGATTTCCAGCAGAATCACCACTGCAAAACCGCAGAGCATAGCCAGCACATTGCCAGAGTCGCAGCCGCGCTTCTTCGTAAGCATGCCCAGCAGGAACACCCCCAGCAGCGAACCGTACGTATAACCAAAGATGCCCAGTGCAATAGGCAGAATACGCACGGTGGGGTCCATGACGGTGAGCCAGGCAGTGCCCGCGCCCACCACGATGAGCAGCACCGCAAAGAACACCGTAAGCCAGCGCACAGCGCGCAACTGCTCGCCCTGCCCGGCCTGCGGACGGAACACATCCACATACCAATCCCGTGTAGCTGTGGTGGCCAGGGCATTCAGCGCCGTGGAAAGCGAACCCATAGCGGTAGCCAGCAAGGCTGCTACCAGCAGACCACGCACGCCTGCAGGCAGACAATGGATGATGAACCATGGAAAAATCTCAATCTGTTTCTCAGGCGGGGTGATACCGTTCTGGGCAAAGTACACGAAGAGGAGCATACCGCAAGAGATGAACACCAGCACAATGGGCATATCCATGAGGCCAGAGAGAATCACCGCGCGGGCACCTTTCTTGCTGTCCGGCGCAGCCAGCATGCGCTGCACCATGTCCTGGTCGGTACCGTGCGTGGCCATGGTGATGAAGGTGGAGCCCAGCACCGCGCTCCAGAGCGTGTATTCACTGCTGAGGATATTCCTGATATCGGCAAGCAGGCCTTCACCCGTAATACCGCAGTCAAAGAAGGCCCATGGCTTCAGGTTCCTGATTTCGCAGGGATTGTAATCCTTGTTGCCCAGGTGGTGGCAGATAGACTCCCAGGCGGCACTCCAGCTGCCATCAGCCTTGATACTGAACAGCAGCACGCCGATGGTGGTGATGAGGGACACGGCCAGAATCGACGCCTGGAGCACATCCGTCCACACCACGGCCTTGAGCCCACCCAGCGTGGTATACACGGCTGTGGCAATGGTAATGAAGGTGAGCGCGGCAATGTAAATCACCACGGTTTCCATCTGCCCGGCGCGTTCCTGCCCGGTCACCATCATGTAGGCAATCACCAGCAGGATGCCCGCAAAGAACAGGCGTGTACCACTGGCCAGCACGCGGCTGATGAGGAAGGTCACACTTGCCCAGCGGCGGGTGGTAAGCCCGAAGCGCTTTTCGAGGTACTCGTAGATGGATACCACATTGTACTGGTAATAAGGCTTCAGGAACAGACGCCCCACGATGATGCGCCCCAGAATGGTGCCGATGGCCAGCTGGGCATAGGTGAAATTGCGCAGCGCAAAGCCCTCTCCGGGTGCGCCCAGGAAGGTGGCCGCGCTGATTTCTGCCGCCAGAATGGAAGCCAGAATGGCCCACCAGGGCAGATTGCGGTTGCCCAGGGCATAGCTCTCCAGGCTTTCCTGCTTGCGGCCTACATAGAGCCCGATGCCGAAGATGGCGCAGAAATACGCCAGCACTACCAGTATATCAATCATCGTATCACGAAAAAGCGGCGGCGGACGATTGCGCGTCCACCGCCGGTAAAGGTTATTTCATTCTTACGCCTGCTGGGATTCCAGCGCGGCAGCCACCAGACCGGAGAACAGGGGGTGTGCACTGTTCGGGCGGCTCTGGAATTCCGGGTGGTACTGGCAGGCAATGAAGAAGGGATGGGAGGGAAGCTCCACCACTTCCACCAGGCCATGCTCATCGTTCACGGCGGAAATCACCATGCCGCCCTTCTCCACCTCGTCGCGGTAGTCGGCGTTGAATTCATAGCGGTGGCGGTGACGTTCGGAGATAACCTCCTTGCCGTCGTAAAGCTTGCTGCAGAGGGTACCGGGCTTGATGTGGGCCGGATAGGCACCCAGACGCATGGTGGCACCCATGTTCTCGATGTGCTTCTGCTCCTCCTGCAGGCAGACCACCGGGGCCTTGCTGTCCTTGTTGAACTCGGTGGAGTTGGCATCGGCATGGCCCAGCACGTTGCGGGCGAACTCGATGACGGCCACCTGCATGCCAAGGCAGATACCCAGGAAGGGAATGTTGTTCTCGCGGGCATACTGCACGGCCTTGATCTTGCCTTCCACGCCGCGGTCGCCGAAGCCACCGGGCACCAGAATGCCGTCCACCTTGCCAATCATCTCCTCGCAGCTGCCGTTGGTCAGAGCCTCGGCGTCCACACGCACCACCTCGACACGGCAGTCATTGGCTGCACCGGCGTGAGTAAAGCTCTCGTAGATGGACTTGTAAGCATCCTGCAGGGAAATGTACTTGCCCACCACGGCGATGCGCACGCTGTGGGAGGGGTGAATCACGCGGCCCACGAACTTCTGCCAGTCGTCCATCTTGGGCTTGGGAACGGTGATGCCCAGCACATCAGTCACGATGCGGTCCACCTTGTCGCGGCCCAGGTCAATGGGGCACTCGTAGATGCTGTGCTTCACGTCGCAGAAAGCCACCACATTGGAGGCGGGCACGTTGCAGAACATGGCAATCTTGCGCTTCTCCTCATCGGTCAGGTTGTCCATCTCCGTGCGGCACACAATCATGTCCGGCTGAATGCCAATCTCGCGCAGCTTGGCCACGCTCTGCTGCGTGGGCTTGGTCTTGGTTTCGCCGGCAGCCTTGATGTAAGGCAGCAGGGTTACATGGATGAAGCAGCAGTTGTTGCGGCCCACCTCCTGGCTGAACTGGCGCAGGGATTCCAGGAACAGGAAGCCTTCGATATCGCCCACCGTACCACCGATTTCAGTGATAATCACATCGCAGTTCTTATTCTTCTCGGTCAGATCGTAGAGACGCTGCTTGATTTCGTCGGTCACGTGCGGGATGTACTGCACGGTCTTGCCCAGATAATCGCCGCGGCGTTCCTTCTCCAGCACCCGCTCAAACACCTTGCCACTGGTCAGGTTGTTCAGGCGGGAAAGCTCGCAGTGGATAAAACGCTCGTAATGGCCGAGGTCGAGGTCGGTCTCGGCACCGTCGTTCAGCACGTACACTTCACCGTGCTGGTAGGGGCTCATGGTGCCCGGGTCGATGTTCAGATACGGG
>JAFNWZ010000199.1 GCA_017379255.1 Akkermansia sp.
CTTTTTTGTTACCCCTGTCTTGGGTGCGCACCATCTGCAGCAACGGGAGTAACCGCGGCGGTCGGCAAGCTTTTCCATGGAGGGGCGGGATGCCCCCCCATTCCATAACTTAGATTTCCTCCTCGCGTCGTCCCCACTGGCGCATGAGGGCCTTGCTGGGCTGGTAGATATCAATGATGGCGGTGCCACCGGGGTGCGGCCGTGGTCATCTACCACATAGATGCAAGGCTTCCCTTGATTTTGAACTTGGTACGCGTTGGAATAATTAGAGATTACATGGATAAAGTATAGCGAAGTTGGCACAACGAGCGTTTTTCTTGATGGTTTACATACTGAAGAAGAGTAAATGAGTTTGTTTTTGAAATTACTTTCAGAAAAAGCAAAGTAACTTCTGTTAGCGAACGAGGCTTGCTTTACCTAACCCGAGAAGGATTTCCTGGAAATCATTGATAATATTAACGATGCGGTTAAGGTGAGGAACACATATAACCGTTTCTTCCGCAAGATGTAGAATATCAGCACCTGTTGAAGAGGCAGCTCAGTGCTTCTGAATCCAGACGAGCAGCAGGGCAATATCTGCCGGGGTGATGCCGGGGATGCGGGCGGCCTGGCCGATGGTGCCGGGGCGCACGCGGTTGAGGCGCTGGCGGGCTTCGGTCTTCATGGCGGGGATGGCGTCGTAGTCCACCCAGGCGGGGATTTTCTTATCCTCCTGGCGTTGGAGACGCTCGGCAGTGGTGCGCATGCGGTTGATGTGGCCAGCGTAGGCAATTTCAGTGGCGATGGGTTCCCAGAGCTCATCCGGGTACTGGGAGCGGAGGGGCTCGGGGAGGTTGCGCCAGTCGTTATCCGGGCGGCGCAGCCAGATTTCGAGCGTCGTGCCGTCCACGCGCTGGGAGCGGGCGCACTCGATGCCCTTCTCGATGTCAGACAGGCGTTTTTCAGCAGCGCTGCCCTGCTCTTCCGAGACGAGGCCGAGCCTGGCAGCCAGGGGGGTGAGGCGCAAATCGGCATTATCCTGGCGCAGCAGCAGACGCATTTCCGCGCGGCTGGTGAACATGCGGTAGGGTTCATCGGTACCGCGGGTCACGAGGTCATCGACCATGACGCCCAGGTAGGCCTGGTCGCGGCGCAGGATGAGGGGGTCTTCCCCTCGCAGGGCGAGCATGGCATTCGCACCGGCCAGCAGTCCCTGCCCGGCGGCTTCCTCATAACCACTGGTGCCGTTGATCTGCCCGGCGAAGTAGAGACCGCGCACGCGTTTGGTCTCCAGGGTGGGGTTCAGCTCGGTGGGGGGCACAAAGTCGTATTCCACGGCATAGCCGGGGCGGATGAGCTGGGCGTGCTCCAGCCCGGGAATGGAGTGCACGATATCCAGCTGTACGAAGAAAGGCAGGCTACTGGAAAGTCCGTTGAGGTAGTATTCATCTGTGCTGCGCCCCTCGGGCTCAATGAATATCTGGTGGCGGTCCTTATCGGCAAAGCGCACCACCTTGTCCTCGATGCTGGGGCAGTAGCGCGGGCCGGTGCCTTCAATCACGCCGCCGAAGAGCGGGCTGTGCTCCAGGTTGGTATCGAAGATACCGATTCATCGTCCCGCCCCGATATTGCATATTTGCAAAATATAGAAGCGAAAGCCGTGCGTGAATCAATTGGGGAATTGCCGACTGCGGCGCGCGAGCTTATCATC
>JAFNWZ010000020.1 GCA_017379255.1 Akkermansia sp.
CGGTGGTGACTGTGTGCTGCACCGAGCCGTTCTTGGAGTAAGTGAAGCCAGCGGAGCGCCCCATGGCATCGCGTGTCTCGGTGATGATGTGCATGATCCCCCCCGCCAGCAGAGAATCCGTTTCCAGCTCGCCGTAGGTGTTGTAGTCGAAGGTGCGCACACCGGCATCATCCGTCACTTGGGTGAGCTGACCGAGGTGGTTGTAGGTGTAGCTGCGGGCGGCGGTGGAGTCGCTGTAGCTTGTACCCAGCAGCAATCCGCGAGCCGTTTCGTAGCAATGAGTCTTTACATTACCTCGTGCATCCGTTTCAGTGGCAAGGCGGTTGAAACTGTCATAGGTTTTCACCACGGAGCTGTTGTCTGCATATGTCTTGCGAAGCTCCAAGCCGGTGGCGGAGTCGAAGCTCCAAGTCGTCTCATCACCATCCGTACGCTCGGAGGGATCGGTGCTGATGGTTTCTGTCCCGGCGCGGAAGGTGCGAAGCGTGGTCATGTTGTCTGCCTCATCGTACCCGAAACAGGCGGGGTGCATAGCAGTACCCCATTCGGCCACTTTGCGTCCACGGCTATCATAGCGGTAGCAGGTGGTGTTACCCTGCGCATCGGTAATGACAGCAGGCAAGTCATGCGCGGAATCATAAGCCGTAGAGGTCACATTCTCCGCTGCATCCGTTACCGAAAGTGTTCGATTGGCGATATCCGTCACCGTGGTGGTGGCGTTGCCGCGACCATCGGTTTGGGTGAGCAGCATACCACCTGCCGTGAAGCTGCGCGTGGCGGTGATCACAATGCCTGCCGTGTCTTTCTGCGACAGGTCAAATCCATCCACCGTCACCGCTTCCGCGGTGATATTAGAGGTGGGCACAGAGCTGTATCGGGTGCGTTTCGCACCATTGTTATACACCACCCAATCCGCAGAGGACAAGCCTCGTTCGTTGATAACGATGACTTTTTCTGCAAGTGTGGACAAAAGCTGCGAAATGAGCTGCTTTTGCACGCTCACCAGCAAGCCACCCGCAGCGTTGTAACGAGTTTGCGTGCGGCAGAAGAAGATGCCTTCCTCGGTTTCCTCCAGCGCGTAGGCGAGCTCCGTAATGGGCGAGTTTGTGCGGCTCGGTTCCTCGGCCAAGGCTAGCGTCTGCTTCACCACGTTGCCGAAGGAATCGTACTCGTAGAGCGTGGGAGCGGTCGCGGCATCTCCGGTGCTTTGCCATTGCTTTACGAGCTGCCCCTTGGCATTGTACTCGCTGATAGAGCTCAGCATCGCCTCGGTGGTAGTGGGCTGCACCTGCTGCACCGTTTGCCCGAAGCCGTTGGAGAGCGTCTGCGAGAGTAGCGTACCCACTTCATCTGCCAAGCGCACCGTGGTACAAAGCAGGCTGTCCTGCACGCCGTATTCATATATCAGCGCGCGCTGACCAGTGCCGCCCACAGCAGCGAGCGAACCATCGGCATGAAGGGTGGAGATAAGTGTCGCGCTGGCGGGCGTGGTCACCGTGGTGGAGAGGCCATCTTCGCTGTAAGCCGTAGTTGTGGTGCGCCCCAGCGCATCCGTACGGGAAACCTCTCGCCCGAGCATGTCGTACTGGGTGGTTTCTATGGTAGTCATGGCTCCGATATCCTTGCGCTCCGTGAGTACTCGGTCAGCCGCATCGCTGGTGTAAGTGGTGATGGTTTCAGGAGTGATGACAACGCCATCCTCCAGAATCTCCTCACGAATCACCTCTTCCAACTGGTGAGCTGCATTGTAACCATAGGTGGTAGTTACTCCATCCTCATCCGTCACCGAAAGCGGGCCACAACACATCATCGTGCGAGTCGTTACACGACCATTGCCACGAGTGCGCTTCACCCAATTATTTTCGCAGTCATACTCATAGCTTTCGGATTCCGTCAAAGCCCAAGTACCATTGCTGAGCAGACGATATACTTCATGGCGCATGTTGTTACCCACGGCAGAAATATACGTCACATCGCGGCGACTATGAGCGGGAACAGCTTCACCATTGGCACGAGTTTCCGCTGTTACCTTGTAAACAGCACCGAAATCGCTGCAAGCTTCGTAGCTATACCACGTCTGAACTCCATCCATACCCTGGCGCATACGCAGACGGCCACGGCAAAGAGATTCTTCTGCGGTGTCTAGCCATGTTTCCGTGATTTCAACACGCGGCTCGGTACAACCCAATGCCTGGGTGGATTTGGTCACACGGCGATAACCATCCTGTTCCTCATAGGTGAAATCCTCCCGCCAGACCTGCGTTGCCGTTTCGTTGAGCACAGCGCGGCGGTAGCTGATATCAGGGTCAGCGCTATTTTCCTCGCGATAGTAAGTGTACACAGCCAGCGTATGGTTGCCGTGGTAAGGAGTCATGCGAACCATTTCACGGCCACAGTCATCGTATGTGAAAGAGCTGACAGCGCCACTCGGAGAAATCTCCTTGATGCGGCGACCTTCCGAATCATATTCATAAAGCGTGGTCAGAGCACCGGGGCTGCCGTAACCCAGCGTGCGGGAAATACAAAGATGCCCGGTAGCCCCCTTCTGCCAGATTTCAGCCACACATTCATCGGGAGAATTGATATCACCACGATGCAGTGTGGTCACAAGACGATACTGTTCAGGGGCATCTTCGTCCTCTTGCTCAATCAACTCTCGAGCTACATGGCGGCAGATTTTCGCAGTTCCCGAGCCTTGTTCTGTACTCCATGCACCGTCTGTACCGTAAATGAAGCGGGAAACCTGCGGTTCACGAGTCAGCACCGTGTCGGTCATCTGCAAGGTCGCATTCTCAATATTGCCTACCACCTCAACGGTACGCCAGGGAGAACCACTCACTGCAAAGAGCTTTGTCTCGGTATTCTGAGCCCCTACCTGATGAGGCAGATAGAACGCCATGCGATACCCGGTTTCGGTTACGGAATCAACCACCATGAGGCCATCCCAGGCATTCCACAGCTGAGCAATCGCACCATCTCCATCGCGAACCACCTGCAAAGTCGAGGAGATATCGGCGGATTCGTAAGTACGGCCACTCTTGGTGGTATAAGCGGAGAGCATGTTCATGTTGCCGTCATCATCTGCATCGTAACGAGCAACGCCGCCACGTTTATCCTGTAAGTTCAAACTACGGGTAACGGTATTGCGTGCAGCATTTGTTGCGCGCAGCATGTTACCTTTACCACCGCGCTTGGCAGAACCTGCCAGCGGGGATACGAGACCATCCGCAAAGCAGAAATAATTGACGCGAGAACTGCCGGAACGAATCTGGAATGCGCCATTGAGGGTTTTTTCAGACGTACCACCGGAAGCCAGCACCTGCGTATCAAAGGGGTGATTGAATGACAACGCAGCAGGAGTGCAAAGTTCAGTGGTAAACTCACGGGCACGGATTTCCAATGCACCATCAGGAATACCGGCCATACCACGGAAAGTGGCAAAGTTCATGCGCCAGAGCATATCCTGCAAACCACCACGCACCGTCACCTTTCGCCCTGCACCGGAAGAAGAGGTCATAGTTGTAGCCTCGCCATCAGTATCCACCGTCATGGCAACAGCAGACGCGGCTCCACCGGAAGCACCGGCATTACCACCGCAACCGGCACCGGATTCGGGCTCGCCATTGTCTCCTGCGCCATTCTCGTCCTTGTCGCAACCGCAATCAGGCTGCGGATTCTGAATATCGCAGGTCTGAGGACACGTTTCATCCTCACCCTCATCCTCATGATCAACAGGCGGGATGTCTACAGGTGCCGGCACAATTTCTTCACCGTCTACATTCAGAGTGATATCGCACCGGAAACGGGCGATATTGGGAATGCCCTCAGGAAGCGTAATGTTGCAGTAAGTTGTTGATACCTTATATGTGCCGGGGACAATAGAAGCAGATTTACTAACTTCTGTATACGTACCACCACCATACTGTCCACGCGGGCCGAGTACAAGAGATATCGGGCCGACAGAAACAGAGCCCAAGTCATCTGCACCAAGAACCACACTAATGGTAGCGGAGTCGCATTCGGGTACAGTAATGTACCAGCTGTTACTTTCGCTACGCGGAGCGTTGGGATCCGTTGCACGAGCTCCATTGCTAGCAAGAGCAATGCCGTCATTGGTATTGGTATCGATATTCATAGTAGTATCAGAGATTGTGGCACAATCGGTGCCGGAGTTAAAGTTGGCAGAAGCGAGAGCTGCTGCGTTTCCGGGGGTGATGTGGGTAACATCGGCGGCATTCACGTCAGAGACGGAACCATCAGTCTTATTTGCGTTATCTTTTTTCATAGAATGTTGTTCCCTGCCCTCTTGGCAGATTGGGTAAAGGGTACAATCAATACAGAAAAACAGCCAGTTCAAAAACACTCCCGGCAGCACGTTCCACACGGAATGCGCAACCGGGTACCACTCTGCACATGGCATAACCAGCCATGTAAATTCAACGAATCAGGAAGAGGACAGCCATGTTATGGCGAGAAAAAAGGTGAGAAAACAGTAGATTTTATGTTATTTCTCTTGACGCGATACAACAAATCAGGTATATTTCCCCTGTCTTCGGGACTGGACGTAAAATAAGTTCCCGGGCTCGAAAGGGTCCGATTCATAGGGTAGTTGGGCACCCAGGAGCTTCGGCTCCTGGGTGACTTCCTTTTTTCAGGGCTGGCAGTTTGAAAGCATCCGCCCTCTTTCTCTCTATGTCATGAGCCGGAATTCGCTTGATTTACGGGGGATTTGGCGTTAGAATCGCGCGCATGACCACAGAGGAGAAAAAAGATTTCATCCGCGACATGGTAGCAAAGGACCTGGCGGAAGGCTATTGCGAAGTGCCGATTACGCGTTTCCCGCCGGAGCCGAACGGCTACCTGCACATCGGCCATGCCAAGGCCATCTGCCTGGATTTTGGTCTGGCCAAGGAGTATGCCCACCTGGGGGCTGTTTGCCACCTGCGTTTCGATGACACGAACCCCTGCAAGGAAGATATTGAGTTCGTGAACTCCATTCAGGAAGACATCCGCTGGCTGGGTTTCGACTGGGGCGAGCACCTGTACTGGGCTTCCAACATTTTTGATTTTTACTATGACTGCGCCGTGGCCCTCATCAAGAAAGGCCTGGCGTACGTGGACCTGCAGGACCGCGAAACGATGCGCCAGCAGCGCGGCAACCTGGTGACCCCCGGTGTGGAATCGCCCTACCGCAACACCTCTGTGGAGGATAACCTGGCTCTGTTTGAGGCGATGAAGCGCGGCGATTACGCCGAGGGTGCAGCCGTGCTGCGCGCCAAGATTGATATGGCCAGCAGCAACATGAACATGCGCGACCCTGTCATCTACCGCATTTCATACGACCACCACCACAACACGGGTAACACCTGGTGCATCTACCCGATGTATGATTTTGCCCACCCGCTGGAGGATGCCTACGAGCACATCACCCACTCGCTCTGCACACTGGAGTTTGAAAACCATCGCCCGCTTTACGAATGGGTCATCGACAACTGCCCCGTGCCTGCCAAGCCGAAGCAGCGCGAATTCTCCCGTCTGAACATCACCTACACCGTAATGAGCAAGCGCAAGCTGCGCCAGATGGTGGAAGAAGGCTATGTGGCTGGCTGGGATGACCCCCGCATGCCCACGATTTGCGGCATGCGCCGCCGTGGTTACCCCGCCAAGGCCATTGTGGATTTCTGCGAGGGTGTGGGTATCACCAAGTTCAATGGCAACACCGATGTGGCCCGTCTGGAGAACGCCGTGCGCGGCGAACTCAATGCGAACGCCGAGCGCCGCATGGCCGTGCTCAAGCCGCTGAAGCTTGTGCTGACAAATGTGGCCGATGATTTCGAGGAAGAGGTTGAAGTGGTCATCAACCCCGAACAGCCGGAACTCGGCAACCGCAAGCTCATCCTTACCAAGGAAGTGTGGATTGAGC
>JAFNWZ010000200.1 GCA_017379255.1 Akkermansia sp.
GCCTCCTCCAGACTACCCTTAGGGAAGATTACGCGGTAGAAGTCCGCCGCATCAACTTCTTGAAGGTCGAGCTGCTGGACAAGTTTCGTTTCAAGTGCTGTGTTAATCATGTGGTGTCTCGCTTTCGTAAATCAGGTTTGTGTTTTTTATTATACTGCGTCAGACCCCGATGCGTCTAAAACGTCCATCGGAAGTGTGTTGCTGGCGCCTTTTCGGGATTGCCGAAAATCACTATATAGGGACTTTCGACGGAGAAGAGCCGGTGCAGAGGGAAGCACCGGGGATGCTCCGGAAAAAGTTCTATCATCTATATTATACAGAATTCAGAAAATCGGTGCATAAGCTTTTTCTGTTCTGTTATAGATGATTCACGCAGATTTTTGGAAGAAAAATAGCCCTGCCTTCGGAAGAGGTAGGGCTGTTGTGATGAGGAAAATTGTGTGGCTCTCCGCGTAGGAGCCCGCCGGGAGGCACCATCCCGCTTGCGGGTGCCCCCTGCACAAGGGCCTCTCCGGAAGAGTGCTATCCAAATGCATAATTTGGCTCCCTCTGAGGAAGAGTGCCATCCGCACAGGATTCGGCAGACAGCCTCCCCTCTGGAAAGAGCGACGGAAAAAAGCGGGCTCTCGCTTTTTGCTACGTCGTACTAAAGTTCGGCTGGCGCTTATAGCATGCGAACTTTATGATACCCCCGTACCTGTCATTAATTTTGGTGAACCCGAACTCACGATACTACTCGGGTTGGAGGTTTTTTATGCCTGAAAAGAAGGTTAGAACGGTTGTCCACAATGGACGACGCAGAAGCACCGGTGAGGCGTATAGCCCCAAGCACAACTCTCGCTCTGGAGGAATCGGCGACCACGTCCTCGCAAACCCAGAACGGAAAAACATTTACATCACACTGGATTTTGACGGTAATCCCACCATGCACGAACAGGTAGACTTTGAAAAGCACGAACGCGAATTCTATGAGGTATTCCGCCCGTCTCTGGAGGCGCAGAACGAGCGATATCGGAAGAAAGGCAACAAGGACCGTATTCTGACAATGGACGAGTATCGCGAGGCGCGCCCACCAGAGGAGACCATTCTCCAAGTAGGCAATAAGGATTCCGAAATTTTGCCAGAGATAACCAAGATTGCGGTTGCAAAGTGGATAGACCAGATGCGTGCCAAATACGGCTCCCGGTATAAGATAGTAGACGTAGCAATTCACTACGATGAGCCCGGAACTGGAGGAGGTATTTGCGCTGACGGAAGTCAAAGTAAAAACCTATCCGGTCACGCCCATGTGCGCGCTGTATGGTGCGCAGAAGGCAAGGACGGATGGGTGGTATCTGAGAGCAAAGCATTAGCACAGCTGGGCGTTACATACGATGACTCCCGAGCACGCAGCCGATACAACAATCCGAAAATCACATTTACGCAGGAATCCCGTGAGCTTTTCAATCAGCTGGTCGAGGAACAAAATATAGCAATCGAAACTACCCCTGCTCGCCCCGGTAAACGCACTATGACCAAGGAGGAATACATCACAGAGCAGCTGCGCGAGCATCAGGAGCAACTACGAACTGAAGTCGAAAACTTGTCAGACGAATGTTTGGAAATCCAGACTGAGGCGGCGCTGGAGGCTCAGAGACGAGACGAGCTTGCTGTGGAGGTTGTGGAGCTCACCAAGAAGAAAACCATCTTAGAATCGGCCCTGCGTGGTTTGGAGAAAGCGGTTGAACGCCTAAAGAAAACAATAGGTCCCATCCAGAAATTCTTTGAAAAGCTTTCAAATATCAAACTTTGGAAAGGACACTCAGCACTCGACGAACTGCTCGATAACGATGCTTCTGCCTACAATGCGCTGAAGGAGTTCGAAGAGATGGACGAGCGCTAATCATTTGTATACCTGTCGTAACAGACATAATAAAAATATATAAACGAAGGAGGCAAACACTATGATTTTCGATGATGCAAGTATTCCTACCCCAAAGGACTGTCTTGCGGAATTCCAACTTAATGAAAAACTCGCAGCACTGGACAGAGAGTGTATGCAGCGCAAATCCACTATTGATGCGCTGCGGTACATCGAGCAAGGACTGCGCAAGGACATTGTAACGCTCAGTGATACGCTCAGCAGGCTCTACTCACTGGCCGGCACC
>JAFNWZ010000021.1 GCA_017379255.1 Akkermansia sp.
CACCTTTTATGATGGCTTGTATTCCCGGGGAACCGCTCAGCTGAATGCGGATTATCTGGATGCCAACGGCCAGCTGCAGAAAGCTACCGGTGATATCATCTTCAGCGGTACGCCCAATGAAGATGGTTCGTATGGGTATGAAAGCAGCACAATGGGCAAGACCACCCTGCACGGTGGTACGCTACAGGTTGTGGATAATGCGCGTCTCGACTTCGATGGAGCGTTCAGCACGGTTGCCGGGAGCGGTGCCCGGGTGCTGTTGAGGGATGGCTATTTGTATGGTGATGGTTATCCTGACAGCAACAGAGCAATCATCAGCAGCGGGACGAGTCTGGAGGTGTCGGGGCATTCGCAGGCATCTTACTTGACCCTGGCCACGGGATCCAGCCTGGTGGTCAACCTGGATGAAAGCCACCTGGCCAAGGCGGCGCTTACGATTGCGAGCAATTGGAATAATAATAGCCTTAGCATCGAAAATATCAACCTCTGCGTGAACATGGAGGGCGAGAAAGCGAAGGGGCTCTACCAGATTCTTAACCTGGACAGCACCACGGCAACCATTCCCGGCACCTGGACGCAGGAAAACATAACGGTGACAGGCAGCGGGGCGGCCGCGGGCGCCACGTTTGGCGACCTGATGTGGCAGGCGGGTGTGCTGTACTACGTGGCCAGCCCGTTGTGGAGCAACCACGGTGGCAGCGGAATCTGGAGCACAGATGCCGCCAACTGGAACAGCGGTGTGGCGTATCGCCAGGGGCAGGATGTCACCTTTACCGACCTGGGTGCCGGTGAGGTGAAGCTTTCCGGGAATCTGGCTCCGGGCAGCATTACCGTGCAGAATACGGTGGGGAATGATTATGCCTTTGTGGCGGCTGAAAGCGGCGGCAAGCTGACCGGCAGCACCAGCCTCACCAAGGCGGGGGCAGGGGCTCTTTCCCTGGCAACGGCCAATGATTACACCGGCGATACCGAGGTGCTGGAAGGCACGCTGAATGTGCAGCACAGCACGGCGCTGGGCGCCACGGCAGAGGGCGACTCTGCCCTGAAGATGGCCAGCAACACGAACCTGAACATCAGCAACGGGAGCAAGGTGGTGCTGGCGGCAGCGGGAAATGATATCCAGGGTAAGGTAACGGTGGATGCCGGAGCCTCTCTGGAAATGAAGAACAGCGGCTACCTGGCCCAGACCAGCACGGTGAACGGCACGCTGGTCTTTACCGGCCAGGCGGCTTCGGTGCCGTCTAATTACAGTATGACCCTGAGCGGCACCGGCAGCGTGGTGGTGAATGATGCCGTGGTAAAGTTCTACACACAGAGCGGGTTTACGGGCAGCGTGAGCGTGCAGGGCAGCCAGGCAGCACTTTACACCGGCACCGGGGCATACCGCGGCGCAGGCACCCTCACGGTGAACCAGGGTACGTTGCGTATTGGTTCTGAGTACAGCAAATCCGGTCTGACCCTGACGACTGGCGGCAAGGTGGAGCTTATCTCCAACAAGGATGCCGTGGCCGAGTTGTATGCCCAGACGGTGAGCATAGAGAAGGGCTCGGTGCTCAGCGTGCATGCAGCGGCTGTTGCCCGCGAGCAGGAGGTGCTGCAGGCGCTGGCGGCAGCCCCCGCCACGGCAGAGGGCGGTGAGATTGCCTTTAACCCCCTGCTGGCAGAGCACGCTACCGAAGGCGCAGACCTGTATGTGAGTAACCTGCAGCTGAAGGGTGGCTCTACCCTGGCGCTGGAGGCAGCTTTTATTGACATGAATGGCGGACGCCTGACGCTGGCTGTGCCGGGAGCGGAGAAGATTGCCCTGACGCTTTCCGGCAGTCTGGATTACTATTCGGATACGCAGGTGGTTCTGTTTGCCAATGCCGGGGTGGTCAACTTCGTATACGAGAACATGTATATGGAGAGAACCGACTGGAGCGCCCTGGCTGAGGACTACTTCACCAACGAATGGATTACCTCCTCCACGACTATTAACTACGATGGCGAGACGGGTACGGTGTATCTGGAAGGCCTGTGCGTGGTTCCTGAGCCCACCACCAGCACCCTGAGCCTGCTGGCGCTGGCCGGCCTCTGCGCCCGCCGCCGCCGCCGCTGAGCCGCCCATGGCCAGCCAGCCGGCTGGAAGCCGCTTCCCCACCCCGCAGGCCCCAGGCCAAGCGGGGTGGCTTGTTTTCACGCTTTGCCGGGGTACATCCGCGGCGCATACAGAGCCCCGGCAGGGGCTGCAGAGAGCACCGCGCGCATACGGCAGCCACGCCAAGACATGAAAAACCGCTCTGGGATATATCCCAGAGCGGTTTCCTGACTATGAGCTGCCGGGAGGCAGCTCACTAACTGAATATTCTACATTCTGCATTCTGCATTCCCCTATTTTGCAAGAATGCGGGTGGCTACCTTGTTTATCTTGCCTGCGGGCTTGGTGCGCAGGCGCAGTTTGGACTTGCGGAAGTTCTGCTCCACGGCATCCACGGATTTGCTGAGCTCGTAACTGGTGCTTACGGCTTCACCATTGTTTTCGGTGGTCTGAGCGGCTGAGCGCCCTCCCTCACCTGCAAGTGCCTGCCCACGCAGTTCTGCTTTTTTCGCGTTGAAGAATGCTTCCCAGCGCTTCAGGTAATACTGGCTCATGAGCTCAGAGAGCTGGCGGTGGGCATAGTCATTGAGCATGCCGCCGGTGGGGGTCCAGGTGGTGATGAGCTGGAGCATGGCCTGCCGCATTTCGGCGCGCGCGGCGGCATTCTCTCCGCCCTTGCTTTCGGCCCCTTTCAGGAAGCGGCCCAGCAGGAAATCTTCCGAGGTGGAGAGAACCGTGGCTGTATCGCGGATGAGTTGCAGGTATGCGGCGCTTTCCTTGTCAAAGGCGTCTTTGTCTTTGGCATCGAATGCGGCTTTGACCCTGGGCAGCTGGAGGCGTGCCTGGTCGGCCAGCACCTGGCGGCAGAGGTCTGCCATATCGTGCCGGTAGGTGCGGTGTTTGTTCAGGCGGTGCGCCTTGCCTGCCTTGAGCAGCAGTTTGGCGGCCTCCCTCACTTTGGCCTTGTCGTAGTAATCCTGTGGTTTGGACCAGGTGGAAGCCTTGTTTGCGGTGAGGCTGGGGCGGGCGCAGAGGATGCTTTCCTGGCAGCCTTCCTGCAGGCGCACGGGGGCGTACACGCTTTCCAGCAGCAGTTCGTGCGCGCGGATGAGGTCGGCATCGAGCACGCCGTAGCGGGCCTCGGTGTATTCCTTGAGGAAGGCTGCGCGGTCAATACGCTCGCGCGTGTTGATGCGCTCGGTGAGCAGGGCATAATAAAGTGGGTTGGTTTCCAGCCCTTCAGAGATGAGGCCGATGCCGATGGCACCGCCGGCATTCCCCGTCATGTTCTCCAGCAGTCCGGCGCCGCCGTACAGGCCGTGGTTGCCGCCGAAGTTGAGCAGCTCGCACCACACATGCGGGCGTCCCTGGTAATTGCGGTGGATATTGTGCCCGGGGGTCATGTCTTTATCCAGTGCAAGGATGATGGTGTGCGCCGGGTCTGTGCCAGCCAGGAGGTTCCGGTGCGGGTTGTGCCCCCAGGCCTGGATGAGCCAGGTGGAGCCGGGTGCTGCGCTGAGCATGGCGCTCTGCACGGCTTTTGCCGCCGGGGTGAGCGGGGTTTTGCCGGTGTTGCCACCTTCGTGGAACAGGTCTCCGCCGAAGAATTTGCCCTGGTAGCCGTACACCTCCTTGATGTGTTTGTACCACAGCCGGGCCAGGCGAGGGAAGTCCTCTGCGGTGGGCTGCAGCACGGCAGGGCGGTTGTAGTGCGCGCACCACTTGCCCTGGGGGATGATGCGGCCTTTCAGCTTGTCTGCCGGCATATCGTGCGGCAGAAAACCCACATAGCCCTGCAGCACAGGTTCCATGCCCAGCTCGCGCATGCGCCTGACCAGGAAGCGGCCGAGTCTGGCCTCGTTCTTGATGATGATGGGATTCACCGGGCCGCCTTCGCCTTCCAGATTGCCCATGTTCCACCAGGCGGCATAGGCAGGGTTGGGGATGAACGCGGCTATCTTTTCCCGCGGGTAGCCGATATCGCGCAGGAAGCCCTGCCACACCTGCTCCAGCCCAGCAGTGACGAGGGCATGCGTGTAGCCAGCCAGCGCCAGACGGTCCAGTTCCTGTTCCCAGCGGGCGGTATCCCAGTGGGTGGCGGTGTAGCTCAGCGTGCAGTAATTGTAGGCGTAATTGAAGGGCAGGGCTTCGGGAATGGTGATGGGCGCGTCCGGCAGGATGAATCTGGCCGCGGCGGTGTTATCTCCATTCCAGGAGAGGTGGACTTTGGCCAGTTTGCGCAGGTAATAGCCGTAGCCGCGGATGCATTCGTGCACGGTGGCGGCGGAAATGTGCAGCTTATCATCCTTTGCGGAGAGGCGTGCCTGCTTGTGCTCCGGCACCAGGCTGAAGGTGACCTTGCCGGAGAAATCGGGCGTGACGCGGTTGACCAGTTCCAGTGCGGGCTGCACGCTGGCTGAACAGGTAGGCAGAGACGCAGCAAGCAGCGCCGGGAGGGTGCTGCCTGCTGCGAAAATAGCCGTCAAGCTATTCAAATTCATGGTAATGAATTATAAGAGTTTGATGTTGGAAATGTTGTCGTCGTTTTCCGGGTTCTTGTTGGTGCTGTCACCCTGGCCGTCGGCAACCTGGGAGAAGATGTCGAAATCGGCATTGATGCCTTCGCCCACCTTGCCCTTTTCATCCTCGGCCTCGCAGCCCAGACGGTAGCGGTACGGCTTGCCCCAGGGGTCAAGCACCACCAGCACCTTGCGGCGGCCTTTCTCCTTGGTGCGGATGCTCACGCGCAGCACCGGAATGCCTTCACCCTGTTCCGCGGCTTTCGGGTTGCGGATAATGTTGAAGGTGGGGCAGTAGGGCATGCGGGTCACGCCGTTCTCATCATCGGGTTCGCCGTCGTTGTTGTAGTCGCAGGAGAGCGCGCAGTACATGATGTTGGAGCTTTCCTCATCACCCCGGCCGAAGGGGAGCATGCCGCCATTATCGGTGCGGTACTCGTTCATGGAGGCCTCCAGAAGCTGGATTTCTGTTTCGGCCTTCTTGACGAGCTTCTTGTTCTGGTAGCTGCCCACGGCCACCCACATGCCGGAGGCCAGCATGGCGAGAATGGCCACAGCCACCAGGATTTCAACGAGGGTGAAGCCCTTGCCTGTCTGTCTGTTCAGTTTCATGTTCGGGACAGCCTGGTGTGAAGGATTACACGTTCTTGATGATTTCCATCATCGGCATGAACATGGCGAGCACGATGCTGCCTACCACCACGGCCAGGAACACAATCATGAGCGGTTCGAGCATGGCGGTGAGTGCGGTCACGGTGTTGTCCACTTCTTCGTCATATACTTCTGCCACCTTCATGAGCATATCCGGCAGCTGGCCTGTTTCTTCACCCACGTCCACCATGGAAATCATCATGGGCGGGAATACGTTGCAGGCGCTCATCGGGGTGACGATGGATTCACCCTCGCGCACGGAATCGTGAATCTTGGTCACGGCATCTGCCACCACCACGTTGCCTGCCGTATCGCGGGTAATCAGGAGGGCCTGCAGAATCGGCACACCGGAGGACACGAGCGTGCCGAAGGTGCGGGAGAAGCGGGCCACGGCGCTTACCTTGGTCAGGTCACCGATCTTGGGCATCTTGAGCACCATGGCGTCCACGGTGCGGCCGCCCTTCGGCGTGCGCTTCCAGATGGAGATACCCACGATGGCTGCTGCCACAAAGCCGAGGAAGAGCACGGCATTGGGCACAAAGGGAATCACCGAGTCTGCCATGCAGTTGTCGGAGAAGTTGAACACGAACTGGGAGAGGGCCGGCAGTTCCATGTTCTGGCCTTCGAACATTTCCTTGAACTTGGGCACAATCACCAGCATGAGGAAGACGAGGATGCCCACGGCAATCACCATGATGATGGTGGGGTACACCATGGCAGATACAATCTTGGAGCGCAGGCGGTTTGCCTTTTCCTGGTATTCTGCCAGTCGGTTGAGCACGACTTCCAGCACACCGCCGAGCTCACCGGCCTTCACCATGTTCACAAAGAGCTTGTTGAACATCTTGGGATAGGTCGAAAGCGC
>JAFNWZ010000201.1 GCA_017379255.1 Akkermansia sp.
CATGGGAGGTTTCAAGCAGGATCTCAACCTGCTGCTCAATAAGAAGACACTCAAGAATACGGAGTTTGCTGCCCGAACAAACCAGGACTGCCCGCTGGTGGAAAACAGTGATTTGCCCAGAGGTACGGAGAGCAATATGCCCATCGGTTCCTGGCAGAATCTGCATGCATATTATCATTGCTGGCCGGATGGGGCGAATGATAACGGTAAAAATTTCACGGCTCGCCTGCTGGGTAATCTGGATTCTGTCTACACTCGTATGAGTGGTTCTGTGTTCAGTGAGGAGAACCTGGAGTATAGCAAAGAACCGGACGATGCCCGGGTGGGTACTCAGTCAACCAATCATTACGATACCCGCTCCATGCTGGAGGAGGGGAGCGAAAGCGCGGGCTATGCCCGTACCCCGGTTATGCTCGCCTTCGTTTCCAACTTCGGCCTGGTGACGACTCCCACGGATAAGATGGCAGGTGAAGACATGACCTATGACCTGGACATGTGCTTTGCTCCTATGTTCCTGTGGTGGAATCCCTACAATGTTCCCATGCGCATCCGTGGCCAGCAGCTTTGGGCTCAGTCTGCCCCGTATAAGACCATCGCTCTTGAAACCTATGCCATTGGTGGAAAGACCGGAAACCAATGGGGCTGGAGCAGCTATGCCATGCATCAGAGTGCTGGCGCCGACGGTTTCGGTATGGACTATGGTGAGTATTTCCAGAATTCTCTGACCGATACCACGGGGGATATCGTCTTTGCTCCTGGTGAAATTGTTTTCTTCTCTCCGGGCCAGGCTCGTGCGGATAAGAGTGCCGCTTTTTCGAATCCGTGGATTCCCGGCTACAATTCCAGTAGCGTATCGGCCTACGCTGCCAACTTCTACTCGAACAAAAAAGAGAGCGAGGTGCTCAAGGGGGATTGGTATGTGGCCATGCGACTCGGACAGTTGACGGAGGCTTATCAGGGTGGTGATAATTTGCAGAACCGCAGAACAGACGGTTACTGGTTTGCTCCCCTTCGTCCTGAGTGCGTGACGGTGTTTTCCGGCTATAATGGACAGGAAGGCGCATCGGGCGCGAATGGAGCCTATGGTAAGAGAGCTTCGTCTCCGGCGCGTTTCCTGTTAGGGTGGTATAATCCGGAAGAAAATCCGGGTAGCTGGCAGGACCCGGCTGATAAAGGTCTGGTGTTCCTGAGCAAATCTGACGGCAGATGGAAAGCGGACGGCAGCCAGGAGGACCCTGATATTCCCTATTATGTTGCCTCAATTGGAGTTGTGGCAAAATCAGCCAACAGTGAGATGGATCCGCATGGCCTGAGAAAGGGTGATTTCCGTACCAAACTCTGGCAGCATTCCAGCCCTGCCTTCTGGGGCGGAGCCTTGACCAATCCGGATGACCAGATGTGCAAGTACCATCCCTACCAGCTGGCAGCACTGCGCGTGTCTTCCGGCATGGATAGTGCTCCGATGGATAACATCGGCCGCAATGGTTTCCTGGGCATTACCAGTGAAGGTGAGCAGGTTTCGTTCGCCTCGGTGATGGAGCTGCCGGTTCACCCTCCGTTCTCTCTGGCTGGTTTTGCGGGTATGCGCCTGCAGCCTGGTTGGTATAAATCTGAAGCATCTGGTGAATACAAAGTACAGGGGGCTCTTCGCCGTATGCAGTACCAGGCAGGTGTGCCCGGGGTGGGTATAGGTAATTCCTTTGCAGACCCCTGTCTGCCGCCGGATGATGTGTACACGTATTTCCAGAATAATCTGGAGGTTTCACAGCTCGCGTCCAATTCCAAGATTTTCAGTGATTTCTTTGATCATGGCCTGCTGATTAACGATGCCATGTGGGACCGCTGGTTCTGCTCGTCTGTTTCGGATATGCCGATGAAGAACGGAGTGCGCAAGGCAGAGGATGTACTCAGCGAATTCCTTTCCGGTAAAGAGGAGTTACCGGTGTCTCGTTACAAGCGCGTCAATACACCCTATAATGATGAGCAGCTGGTCAAGCGCATCATGGCGGAAGATGGTTGGAAACACATCGCTCAGTACCTGATGATTGATGGCGGTTTCAATGTCAATTCAACATCAGTAGAAGCCTGGACTGCCACCTTGCAGGGGCTGGCCAAACGCAAGCTGGTGACTGGTAAGGACGGTAAGCTGAGCTTTGTGGAGGAAGGTAAGGGCGACAATCAGGTGCTTTTCTCCCGCTTCATGCTTTCTACAACGGATAAGAGCGTTGATGGCCTTGGCGGTTACAGCATGATGCAGGGCTCTTCCTCGTTCCGCAACGGCGGGATGACGACGGCCTGGGGCGAGGTGCGTATGCTGGAGCCCGAGGGCATCCGCAAGTTGGCAGAGGAAATGGTGAAACAGGTGCGTGAGCGTGGCCCGTTCCTGAGTATGTCTGATTTCGTTAACCGCCGCCTGGAGTCCGGCGACAAGGGCCTGAAGGGTGCGTTGCAGGCTGCCATCGATGCCACAGATATCAACCGCGATTTCAACGAAGTTGAGGTGCCTGTTGCAAGTGGTAAGATGTTCAAGAACGGCAAGGCAGGAGAAGGTTCCCTGCATACGGCAGCGCCGGGTTACCTGATTCAGAGTGATGTGCTGGCCTCGCTCGGCAACATTCTGACCATTCGCGATGATACTTTTACGGTGCGTTCCTATGGCTGCGTGCGCAATGCTGCCAAAGCCATCCTTGCCCAGGCCTGGTGTGAGGCTGTGGTGCAGCGTACCATGAACTATGTGGATTCGTCCAATGACCCGCAGGATTCTGAGTATAAGCCTGATGGAATAAAGGGCAAGGGGCTCACTGCTACGAACAAGGTGATGGGCCGCCAGTTCCGGATTGTTTCCTTCAAGTGGCTCGACAACTGGGATATTTAATCCGGTTCAGACTATTTCACACCGCGCATTCCTTACCCGGAATGCGCGGTGTTATTTTTGTAGGTCTAATAGGTAGGTCAAACATCTTGAAAAGGGCGCGGACTGTGCTAAGGTGCTGGATATGAAAATACATCTACCCGTCCTGTTGCGTTATGCGCTGTTAAGTGCATTGATTCAGACCACGCCAGCTTCTTTTGGTGATTGGCTGTGGAGCGGTGGCTCTGCCACCTGGAGTGATACTTCCTCTGCCGGGTGGAGTGATACCGGGGGCGGCGAGCCGGCGGGGCAGAATGTCAGCTTCGGAGCAGAGCATGACGGTGTGGTCACCATCGACCGGGTGTCTCCTGCCTCTATCACGGTGCTGGGGGGGGAATATTCTTTCGTCTCAGCCTCGGCAGAATCAGTTGGAATTGTAAGCAGCGGTGATTTCTCCATCAGCGGGGATGCCACCGTATTGAATCTGAACCTGGACAATCAGCAATTCACCGGCAATGTAGAATTACAGGGGGGAACTCTCCAGTTGGGAGCACCGCAGGCACTGGGTGCTGCTCCTCTTGTGTTCAATGGTGGCATGCTGAGATATGGAAGTGGCATAGATGTGGATGTGAGCGGGCAGATTCATGCCTTGTCATCTGCTCCTGTTCGCGTGGATACCAACGGAAATGAGGTGGTCTGGGAAAATTCCAGCGGTGTGAAACAGGCGCTTCAGCTTGGAGTTGTCAAGAATGGTGAGGGCTCATTGCAGCTCAGCTGGACAGCTGCGGGAGAAACTCATGCCGGTTCCCTCCAGGTTAATGGTGGCTCCCTGTCTGTGAGCAAGGGCAGCGGGCGTGCTGTATTGGCTGGTGGTTTCAGTGGCAGCGGTGAAATTTCCTTCAGCAGTCCGAGTGGTCAGCTTACCGTGCAGGGAGATAACAGTGCTTTCACCGGTACGGTGTTGCTGGAGGGCGATGGTGCTCCAAACACGGGTAGTGTGTCGTTTGCAACCGGAGCATCGCTTGGGGGTAGCAGTACATTGGTGCAGCTGGCTGGTCAGCGCTTTTGGTTCGGCACGAATACAACCACTGCGGTACAACTGGAAATTCTGGATGGGACAACGACTTATCTCGATGGCAGTACCGGGTATTCCTACGGGTTCACTGGTTCTGTGGAAGGTGGGGGAACTGTTATCCTGAAACCTTCTGCTGCCATTACAATGAGCGGCGATATCAGCAGCTTCAACGG
>JAFNWZ010000202.1 GCA_017379255.1 Akkermansia sp.
ATTTACCCGGGGTTCCGCCGCTAACGCGGCTCCACCCCGCGCTACTTTATACCGCCCTGACGGGCTCAAAAATCCGCGCACTCCGCGCGCCAGAATAGACCGATAAATTACAATCTACGAAACTTTGGGACACATGTGGTTCTGCGTCAGAACAGCAGATTGTTCTTGCCATGCAGCTGTATATATGTTAGGTAGGACGGAAGCCTCCGGGATGGTGTTTCACTGTTGTTTTCCCGGGGTGGGAATAATCAAACCTTAAGTTCAATCCATATATGAAAAAAGCATTCGTTTCTGCTGCTCTTGCCGTATCCGCCCTGCTTCTCAGCAGCTGCGGCGCTCCCCTTGTTGGTCTTGCCTATACGGACTCTGCTTTCCCTGTGGCTGTAACCTCCGCTGCCAGTGGCAGCAAAGTGGGCAAAGCCACCTCCACCACCTATCTGTCCCTCTGGACGGAGGGTGATGCCTCCATCGATGCTGCCAAGAAGAACGGTGGCATCACCACCGTGTCTTCCGTAGATGTCAAGGTTGACAGCATCCTTGGCCTCTACACCACCTACACCACCACTGTGCGCGGTAACTGATACGCTGCGCAGTTAGCCATTTTGCGGGATTCCGGGGGGGCTGCATTCCCCCGGAATCCTCTATTTATGGATGAATTGCAATTCATCTTACAGCTTTCATCCACGAGCCTGCTGCGACCACGCTTTACCAGTTGGCCCTGGCCGGTCCGGCTGCCCGCCGCCGTAAGTAAATGGCCTTTTTCCTTGATTTGAAAACAAAGCCTGTGTCCTCCGCCGGCGGGGGTGGGGCATGAAGTCCCCGTTATCGCTGCACGAGGTTGGCTGCGGCATAGCCGGCAATGAAGCAGAGGATGCTGCCCACGATGGTGATGGCAATGTAGGAGCCGGCGGTGAGGTAGTTGCCGGCGCGCAGAATCATGGTGTTCTCAAAGGCAAAGGCTGCCAGGGTGGAGTAGCCGCCGCAGAGCCCGGCAGTGAGCGCCAGCCGCAGGTTGGGGGATTCGACGAAGCCTGCCGTGGCCAGCCCGCAGAACAGCCCCATGAACAGGCAGCCGCCGAAGTTGATGAGCAGGGTGTGCCAGGGCATGCCCGGCAGCTCCACACCCCAGCGGGTGCACACGTAGTATGAGGTGAGGTAACGCAGCACGCCGCCAAGGAAACAGCCGCAGCCAACGCAGAGAAGGGTTTTTAACGAAAGGACCATGAGGGGGGGAGAATAGTGGTTAATGGTGCGGAGTCTGGTATACAAAAATGAAGAGAGGAACCATGGCGGCAAAGGGCAGCAGGGCAATGATGTAGAGGAGAGCCCGGAACCACCAGCTCTTGTCGGGCGTTGGTTTCAGCGCACAGCCAGCCAGGACGCAGGGCAGCCACTGCAGGCTGGACATAAGCCCTAGTGCCGGTTCGGCAAACCACCAGGCTACGCAGAGCAGCACCGTGGGTAGCTGCAGCAGCAGGTAGTACCGTACCCGCGAGGTGAGCGAACTGAGAATCCACAGCGAAACCGGCAGCATCAGTGAGCAGAGCCCGGTATACGCCAGAAAGGGGAAGAGCAGCAGGTGCAGCAGCGCGTGCAGCCCCAGCCACACACCGCAGATGATGAGCATATACCTGTGCCCATTTGAACTCATGCGCGTATTCTAGCATAACCGGTGCTGTATGTGAACCGCAAATGTATGATAACTTGTTCCTTATTCACTATTCCTTATTCACTCTTCTTGACAGCTTGCGGCAAGAGGAGTAAATTCGCCTGTAGAGAGCATGGAGAAAGACCAAAAGCTGGTGGATCTGGAGCAGAAGCCCATGGGGCGTCTGCTGGCGCAGTATTCATTGCCTGCCATCGTGGGCATGGCGGCCATGTCGTTCTACAACATTGTCGATTCCATCTACATCGGCCAGTGCTGCGGGGCGTATGCCATCACTGCCATGGGGCTGCTCTTCCCCATCATGAACCTGCTGGTGGCACTGGGCACGCTGGTGGGCCTGGGTGGTGCGGCCACTACCTCCATCACCCTGGGGCAGCAGGATTTTCCGCGCGCGTTCCGTGTGCTGGGGCATTGTACCATCATGGGCGTGGCGCTGGGTATCATCATCGGCTGGCTGCCGCTGCCGTGGATGGATGAGCTGCTGTATCTTTTCGGGGCGGATGAGAACACCGTAGACCCGGCGCGTGAGTTCATGCTGGTGCTCATGCTGACCTGCCCGCTCACCTTCTCGTTCATGAACCTGAACCATGTGATGCGCGCCAGCGGCTACCCGTACAAGGCCATGTACAGCCTGTTGTTCTCCATGGTGGTGAACATCGGCTGCGCGCATCTCTTTGTCTACGTGCTGGAGTGGGGCATGACCGGTGCCGCCCTGGCCACCACCGCCGGGCAGGCCGTGGGCATGGCCTGGGTACTGCTGCATTTCCTGAGCCGCAGCAGCGTGATTCATTTCCGCGGGCGCATGTGGAAACTCTGCGGCCCCATCATGCGGCGCATCTGCCTGCTGGGCTTGCCGCCCTGTCTCATGAACCTGTGCGGCTGTCTGGTGGTCATCGTGTTCAACACCCAGTTCCTGCGCTATGAAGGGCCCATGGGCGTGGGGGCATACAGCATCGTGAACCGTGTGCTGCTGGGCGTGGCCATGGTGGTGCTGGGCATTGCGCAGGGTATGCAGCCTATTGCGGGGTATAACCTGGGCATCGGTTTCTACAGCCGCGTGCGCAAGGTATTCTATTATGCAGTCTTTTCAGCATTCTTCCTCACCCTTATCTGCTGGGTGGGCATCCAGATGTTCCCGGAGGCTGTGGTCCGCGCTTTCGTGAAAGAAACCGACGCGAACTCCACCCAGCTCATCGCGCTTTCCACCCAGGGTCTGCGTATCATGGGGCTGGTGTTCCCGCTGGTCGGCACGCAGATTATCATCGGCAACTTCTTCCAGAGCATCGGGCGCCCGATTATGAGCGTGTTCCTGAATATCATGCGCCAGTTCCTGGTGCTTATTCCCAGTCTGCTGCTGCTGCCGCTCTGGCTGGGTGGCAAGGGAATCTGGTTCTCGCAGATGGTGGCCGATACGGTCTGCGCGCTGCTTTCCTACCTTGTTATCTACATCTTCTTCAAACGCGTATTCCACAAGCACGATACACCCACCACTGATATGAGCATCGAACGCATACCCCTGCTGATTGCCACGCGCAACGCGCACAAGGCCCGCGAATTTGCCCGCATTCTGCCCCCGCAGTATGAACTGAAAACCCTGGCAGACTTCCCCGGCGCTCCCGACCCGGAGGAAACCGGCACCACCTTTGAGGCCAATGCCGCCATCAAGGCCGAAAGCATTTCCGCCGTGTTCCCGGGGCTGGTTGTGTCTGATGACAGCGGTATCTGTGTGGATGCGCTGGGTGGCATGCCCGGAGTGTACTCAGCCCGCTATGCCGGCACCCATGGTGATGACGAAGGGAACAATCGCAAGATGCTTACCGAGCTGGGCGCCCTGCCGGAAAGCGCCATGCCTTTCACCGCCCGCTATGTGTGCGCCATCTCCGTGGCGCGCGGCGGTAAGGAGCTGGGGTGCTTTGTAGGCACGGTGGAGGGGCAGATTACCCTGAACCCGCGCGGCACCGGCGGTTTTGGCTACGACCCGCTCTTCATCCCGGAGGGGTATGACTGCACCATGGCTGAAATCTCTGCTGAGGAGAAGAACAGCATCTCCCACCGCGGCGAGGCTCTGCGCAAGTTTGAGGCATGGCTGCGCGAAACGGAGCTGGCCTGATTCCTCCGGCGCTTCTACCGCGAGTGCGGTTCAAATGTTGGCACTATTCTCTATTCCCAATTCCGGGGAATTGTGGTAGAATCCGCGCCGACATGACCGTATCTGTCCGAAAACTGTTTTTCCTGGCTCTGGCGGCGCTCCCGGTGGCGCTGGCTGATTCCCTGTCGTATTGGGAGCAGCAGGGCATCATCAATATCAATTTTGATGAGCCCGTAGTGCCGTATTCCGTGGTTGAAAACCAGCACCGCGACGATTGCAGTGTTGCGGATAAAGGGCTGGATTTGTTCAGTATCAGCGGGGATGATGCCCACATGCCCCGCGTGCG
>JAFNWZ010000203.1 GCA_017379255.1 Akkermansia sp.
ATCATTCCCGAACCTGACATGCTTGTTCAACGATTTTATTATGATCCGTGTATACTTCCCAACTCCGTAATAGCGGATACAGATGAGGGGCTTTTTCTATTCAGGGAAGGCGGAATGGTCCATTTAACAGAGATGCCGCCTTCTTCTTTAGAGTTGGGATTAATGAAAAAGCGATTGTTCTTTCATAAAAAACGTTACGAGCACCCTCAGGAAGAGCACCTGTCAAATCTTCAAAGCGCATATACATCTAGGTTAGATACGATTTTCTTTTTTGAAAACGGGGCGCTATTGCAGCTAATGCACCGGAATTTCTGCATACAGGGCTTACATTATCATTCAGGCTCTATAGTTGAGCCAACTCCCATATTTTATTCAGCTACAGAAGCTGTGAGGTCAGGAATTCTAGAAAAAGAAATATCAGCTAATCCATTCTATTCTGAAATTGATTGTGATGCTCCATTGTCTGCGGAACCAGTAGAGAGTGCGTATATTGTTTATCCGGGGTATCTTTTACCTAACGAATCACATTTCTTTTCAAAATGTTGTTTAAGGGACAACACGTCTTCGATTGATTTCATCATGAATACTCTCAATATTGAAAGGAATCCTGTCCAATTCGACCAATTCTGGCAGATACCCTCTTTATTTTGTTCATTCACCCGTGCTTCTTTTGATCACAATGCATGGAATTCTCAGGCCAGAAAAGATTATCTATCAGAAAACCTTTCGTACCCTTTTTCTATACAGGGCAAATGCATTGCCGAGATTACTTGTATCGACACGTTTTGTGAGCCTGGAAATTTCCCCTATCATGACAGCTATACACTCACACTAAGTTATGTGAAAGCATTTGATTCAGAAGCCAAAATGATGCTTCGTCATCTTCTGCATCAATATGTTAATATAATTCCAGTAGCACCTCATTTGTGCGGCAAGTATTAATGATTATTTCATAATGGAGGGAAAGTTGCCCTAGATATAACCAGTCGGAGATACCTAGGGCAAAAGTCGTTGCCATCCTAATTATTCCTACGCATTCAGATATTAATCATAAAGGGGGTTAAGCCTATAAGGATACTATTCATTTATCTTCGTGTAGCCTCTTTTCTCCATGAATTCTTTTATATTAAGCATTTCTTTATATATTTCTTCTTGTTGCTCCATACAATATTGAGTAGATTTATCCGATATGCTTTTCCCAACCCCTGATCGCGATTTCAATATCTGTCCCGGGTCAGCGAGATGCAATAGAATAAATTTCACCAACTTTACGTTGCTTACATCACTATCATTTAACCAACAGTATGATTCTTCTTTGTAAAAATGCCCATATTGACCGTTATCTACAACAATAATGATATCCTGATAACAGCGCGAAAAGCAGATCCCTTCACTGAGAATCATAGCCATTCGTGGTTTCCCTTGCACTTTTATTACATTTATTCTTTCATGATTATAAAATTGATCGAAATTCCGACATTTTGCCAGCTCTTTCATTTGTGTTTTATAATTATCAATGTTCCATTTGTCAATGATACATGTGCAGCACTCATATATACTATAAAAAATTAAAAAAGCAGATATAATCAATAATAATGATATAATTGCACATGCGATTAACATGATTCCGTCGTAAATTTTATTCTTACAATGTTGAAACATATTATATCGCAGATACTTTTTCATTGTATAAAATAACTTCACACTTGTATTTAGATAAAGATTTTCTCAAAGATGCACTTTTCCCAATATGGCATGATCTAATTTCAATTTTGCAAGAACTGCAAAACTTCACCTCCGAAAACATATGAACAATGTTCTCCTCGTTTAAATCTTCACTTCCAAATGTAATAGAACTTTTTTGAGTATCGGATTCATAACGTCCATGAACGGCCACAGTTATTTCTTTAATGCATTTACACGCGCTCTTTATATGAACTTCTTTTAATAAATCATTGAATTCTTCTCTATCATATACTATGCGAGAATAATGTAACGCACTAAGCCTGTCTCCTATTTTTTTATAGAGTTTGACTCCATAAAATGCATTCGGTGCATATACTCTAACTTTTCCATTTTGTTCGCCTAGGTCATCCATGTGTCTTCTCAAAGCCACATACCCGACAGCGCCGACATAAATGAAAACGCCAAGTGCCAAATAGAATGGAAATCCGCCTAGAATATCTATAGCATATGGAGCGCCTGACAAGAATTTATACATGTTATTGCTATTAATAATATCCCTCCCAATCCACCGACCATCCGTCGGATTATAGTGGCGGTAGTTGTAGTAGACGAGGCCGAGTTCGGTATCGTTGTACTCGCTGGACCACTGGATGGGCTGGGTGATGTCGCCTTCTGCCGTTACCTGGCCGTAGGGGGTGTAGGTGTAGGCGGTGCGGATGTAGCCATGCTGACCGTAGACTTCGCAGATGTTCTTGGTTAAATCCCAGCCGTAGGTATACCAGGTGGCGTCTTTCTGGATGGCCAGCGGGCGCGTGGCTACGGGCTGGGTGGGGTTCCAGGTGATGAGCCAGAGCGCCGGGTGTGCAGCGCGGGTGAGGTCAACACAGGCGATTTGCAGGTAGCCTCGGTAGAGGTAGCGCTGGTGCAGCGTTGTGTTACCGTTGGTGGTGACCTGCTTCGTGGCGCGGCGGCCCATGTGGTCGTATTCGCAGTGGACGGTCGTGCTGCCGCTGCTGTCTACCTTCGTGAAGTCGGTGGGGCGGTTCTCGGCATCGTAGCTGATGGCCCAGATGCCGGTGCTGGTCTTTACCCTGGTCTGGTTGCCGTCGGCATCGTAGTCCGGGATGAAGTCGGTGAGGTCATCCACCGAGAGCATGGTGTACTGGTTGAGATTATTGCTCTGGTAACTGGTGATTTCCTCCGCGTTTTCCTGTGCCGTCTTTCTATTTCCTATGTTATCATAGTCATAGGCATAGGCGGCGTTGTTCACCTGGGCACTGGTCAGCTCGCTGCGGGTGTTGTACCCGAAAGTATCTGCCACCGTGGCGTTGTTGCGCGAGGTGGTGCGGGTGAGCGGGCGTCCGGACGCATCGTAGGTGTAGCTGCGGTGGGCTACAGTGGTAGTACCACGCTTGTAGCTCATGCTGGTGAGCAGGTCACGCTTCGGTTCGTATTCCTGCGTGAGGGTCATGTTGCTGGGCAGCGTGAGCTGCTGCTGCAGGTTCGTGCCGCTGAGGTACTCGTAGCTGAACTGCTTTTCGCTGCCGCCGTGCAGGAATCCGGCGGTGGCGATGCGGCCATCTGCACCGTAGCCTGTGGTGACGGTGTGCTGCACCGCGCCATCCTTAGCGTAGGTGAAGCCGGTGGAGCGGCCCAGGGCATCGCGCGTCTCGGTGATGAGGTGGGTCTTGCCGTCAGCCAGCAGGGAATCCGTCTCCTGCTCGCCATAGGCATTGTAGCCAATGCTTCGAATTCCTGCGGCATCGGTCACCTGCGTGAGCTGGCCGAGGTGGTTGTATTCATAACTGCGCGGAGTGGTGGAGTCTGAATAGGTGGTACTCAGCAGCAGA
>JAFNWZ010000204.1 GCA_017379255.1 Akkermansia sp.
CAAGTGGCAGAGGAACAGCTGAACGCTGTCCTGGAGGCAGCCACCTACGCCCCCACCGGGCATGGGAAGCAAAGTCCCGTGATGGTTGTTGTGCAGGATCCCGCCCTGATTGCCCAGCTTTCTGCGCTGAATGCACAGGTCTGGGGCACTAACCGGGACCCCTTCTACGGCGCCCCCACCGCAGTGGTTGTGTTTGAAGATACCACCTGCACCACTGGTCACGAAGACGCCTGCATGGTCATGGCAAACCTTCTGAATGCGGCGCATGCTGTGGGCCTGGGCTCCTGCTGGATTAACCGCGGGCGCCAGATGTTCGAGTTGCCGGGCGGACCGGAAATCAAGGCAGCCTGGGGGCTGGGCGAGCACATGGCCGGGCTGGCTGTCTGCATTCTGGGCTATGAAGCAGAAGGCGGCACCATAGCCCCCAAGCCGCGCAAGGAAAATTACATTATTCGCGCTTAATCACCCTCTTTCCCTGAACCATCTCATGAAAACCATCTTATTCAGTCTCGCATCCATTGGTCTGCTGGGCAATGTTTCTCCTGCCCAGACAGAGGCAGCACCCGCAGCAGCAACTCCCGCACTTGCCGCAGTTCCTGCAAGGCTCCAGGAGCTCAACTACATCACCGATGCACGCCCGTCCGCAGACGCCAGCTTCTATGTATACCTTTGCTCCGCCTCCTGGTGCGGCCCCTGCCGCGCCATCATGCCCAAGGTAATCGAGCAGTACCCCGACATCAAAGCAGCTGGCGGTGAAATCATTCTGCTGTGCTTTGACTCCACCCCCCAGGCTGGTACAGCATACGTCAAAAAATACAACGCAGCATTCCCTGCCGTTATGTTTTCTGCCAAGCTCGCCCTGCCCGGCTTCACGGCTCCCAGAGGCATTCCCAATGCGGTTTTTGTAACCCCCGAGGGTAAAGTTCTCAACAATGGCCATGGCTCCACTCTGCTGAACTGGAAAGCCATCATTACCAAGTAAAATCCATTTATACCTCACCATATACGAAAAAGGGCCGCAGTGTTCAGACTGCGGCCTTTTTTATCGGTGAACAAAAGGAAATCAGTGCATATCTGCCACCACACCGTCGCGGATGATAAGCGTGCGGTCTCCGCGGGCGGCAATCTCGGCATCATGCGTTACCGTCACCAGCGTCTTTCCTCCCTCCTCCGCCAGACCAAAGAGCAGATCCAGAATCTGCCCGCCATTGCGGGAATCCAGGTTACCGGTGGGCTCATCCGCAAAGATGATGGCGGGGTCATGCGCCAGCGCACGGGCAATGGCCACACGCTGCTGCTCACCGCCGGAAAGCTCATTGGGCAAATGATCCATGCGATCTGCAAGCCCCACGCGCTCCAGCAGGTTTTTGACGCGCTCCGTGGCTTCTGTACCCGCCACGGCAGTGGCGAGCGAGGCATTTTCCAGCGCAGTCAGCTCCGGCATGAGCATGTAATTCTGGAAAATAAAGCCCATCATCTTATTGCGGAACAAGGCGCGGCGGCGGAGTGAAAGCGCATAGATATCCTCACCATCAATAACCACCTTGCCCTGCTGGGGCGGCTCCAGCCCCGCCAGCGTGTACATGAGCGTGGTCTTACCAGCACCACTGGGGCCGCATAAAAACACCTTTTCACCACGGCGGATCTGCAAATCCAGGCCGTGCAGCACCTCAATCTGCTTTCTGGCTATGGTGTACGAACGGTGAAGATTAAACGCCTGTATCATGAGCGGGAAAGTTCAATATTATCAATAAGCCGTACATCGCCAAACCAGGCGGCCACTGCCAGCAGGGCAAGCCTGTGCGGGTTAGTGGATTCATGCAGTGTCTCTGCATCAACCAATTCCACATAATCGCAACGCACGCCGGGAATCAGCTCCAGTTCGCGCTTCACGGACGCGCAGATGTCTCCGGCAGGCAGGCCTGCGGCATACGATTCGCCCGCAGCCAGCAGCAAACGGCGGATAGACGGAGCCGCGGCGCGGTGCTCGGGAGTCAGGCGGACATTGCGGCTCGAAAGAGCCAGCCCATCGGCACCTCGCACAATTTCAGCGCCATGAATCTGGATGGGGATGTCCAGGTCTCTCACCATGCGGCGCAGAATAGCCAGCTGCTGGTAGTCTTTCTTGCCGAAAACAGCATCCGTAGGCTGCACCAGGTTGAATAACTTGCACACCACCAGGCACACCCCGGCAAAATGCCCCGGGCGGCTCGCACCGCAGAGCACCGTGGAAAGGTGCGTTTCTTCCATGGAGATGGAACGGTCGTTGCAATACATTGTGTCAGGAGAAGGCATAAACACCACATCCACGCCGCACGCATCGCAAAGTTCCAGATCCTGTGCCGGCGTTTTAGGGTATGTCGCTAAATCACCGGCATTATCGAACTGCACAGGGTTCAGAAAGACACTGGCCACCACCGAGCCCTCCTCCCCCGCCAGCTCCCGAGCCTGGCGAAGCAATGAGGCGTGGCCTTCGTGCAACGCACCCATGGTAGGGACAAGCACAAGTCGTCGACCACGCAACGGAGCCAGCGTAGAGCGCAATTCTTCCTTTGTATATGCTGTCTGCATGTGCGTATACTAACACAAAGGCAGGCATGCATCAACCCATCATGACAGGGATAATTCATGGGCGTTCTGTTATCGGAGCTCTTTCCTTGACTGGACGTACACCTGCGGGTATAATGGGGCAAGAACTCACCCTGGCATGAACAAGCAACTCTACATATATGATTGTCTGAGCGGAAAACTCCGTGCGTCAGATGGCAATTTCATGACCATCGGCGCAGGAGAGAAAAACACCTTCCGCTTGCGCATGAAGTCAGATAACGGTGGTTCCTTTGCGCAGCGGGATAACGTATGCCGCTTCTTTCCCCACGGGCATGTAAGCAGTTACTCGCTCAACGGAGTTGAGATATCAGCAGATGTTGTCATCCACCCGGAGCGCATGTACCTGTTTGTTCTGTCCGGCGGCTGCTTTATCTGCTGGTATGGGACAGACTCCTCACGCCCGGATTTCAGCCAGTATGTGCCCACCATCTGGTATTTGTACAACCCCTCTGCTGCGGAATGGTACGGGCCGTACTCACTGACGGATTTGCCCATGGTAGCACCTGAGCTGCCGGGGGATGTACTGGCAACATTCCAGGGGCTGGAGCATTGCGCCTTTCTGTTGCGGGACATCGTAAGCGTTGCAGAATATGCAGCCAGCACGGCAGAGACCATGATAGAGGAAAACGTGGGCATGGTTACCTCCCCCAGTGAATTGCGGTGCCCGAATTGCTGGGAATTATTCCGGCCGGCCGAGATTCTGGCTATCGCGAGCCACCCGGAGCTGATAGGTGACGAAAAGCTCGGAGAGCATGCCATGCACCGCTTCCTGCCAGAGCGGTGGAATTCCAGCGGATTGCCGCTGGATTCCATGGGCGTCTCCTGCAATGAATACGCCTGCCCGCATTGCCACTGCAAGCTGCCGCCGTTCTTCACGGAAACGCACCAGCACATCATCTCTCTGGTAGGTGTACCAGCCGCCGGCAAAAGTTATTTTCTGACCTCAATGGTCAGTGAATTGGAAACCCTGTTCCCGAGAGAGTTCGGCATGCCGTTCCGGGATGCAGACCCGGTCACCAATGAGCCGCTCAACGAAATGCGCATGCGCTTATTCAGCGCCCAGACACCACAGGAGGCCTATCTGGCCAAAACTCACATGCACGGGCGGCTGTATCAGAAAATCTGGAAACAAGGCATGCGGGTCAACATGCCGCGCCCCTTTATCTATAATCTGAACAAGGATGCAGAGACCCACTCCATTGTTCTGTATGATAACGCAGGTGAAGATTTCCAGCCAGGCAGCGATACGGCGCTCACCCCCGGAAGCCAGCATCTTTCTGTAGCCTCCGGCATTCTGTTCCTGTTCGACCCCACGGCCAATCCCGGGTTCCGCCGCTTGCTCCAGGAAAGCACAGACCCCCAGTTGCGGAACAATCTGTACCGCCCCGGCCGCCAGGCTCTGCTTCTGGCAGAATCAGAAATGCGCCTCCGCACCCGCCTGAATCTCCCCCCATCAGAAAAACTGCAAGTCCCGCTTGCCATCATCATCGGCAAATGCGACACCTGGAAATACCTCCTGGGGCCGGAGGCGCTGCTCCCCGCCGTGCGCAACGGCATGTTCATGCCGGAGCATATTGACATCAACTCCGCCCGCCTGCGCCAATTCATCTTCAACATTGCCCCGCATATCTGCTCAAGCGCAGAGGCGATATCCTCCAATGTGCGCTATTTCGCAGCCAGTGCACTGGGGGAATCGCCGGTTGAGTTCATGGATGAACGCAACGGCACGGTGCTGATTGGCCCGGCCTCCGGCAGCGTGCATCCGGTGCGGGTTGCAGAACCGCTGCTCTGGGTGCTGCACAACGCTTCACCCTCTCTCATTCCCAGTTCACACAGCTGATTATATGTCATACCAGCTCATCCACACCAGTTCGCCCCATCTGTTGGATTCCGGAGTCTCAGGCTACGGAACCGTGGCGCGCACGGAGGATATGCCCGTTGCATTATACAGGCAGCTGGCAGGCATCAGTGTGCTTAAAAACAGCACGGAACAGCTGCAATTCAGCTACCGTATACTTTCTGCCTGCGGCCAGTCATGGCATGTGCTCAGCTGCATACAGACTGCTGGCGCAGATTACAGCGGGCGCGCGTGCCACACGGCGCATCACCTGGTGTTTTCCCAACAGGAAGTGACACAGCTCCTCAGTCTGCCACAGCGTCTCACACCTGCCGGCATTTGTCTGGCGCTGCTCAAGACCGGGTTCTGGGTCAGCAAGTGGGAGCAAGCCCCCCAATACCTGCGCTCTGAACCACAACTCCAGCCAGACGCCCAGCCGGATGCCACAGTCCAGCCCACCTGGAAACGCCATACCGGGCATAAGGCCAACGCGCGGGCATTCTACACAGCACCGTTTCACAAAGAGAGCCTCATTGTCATTCACGAGCCCATGAAGCAGGTGGAGATAATGGCTCTCCTGCACGAGAGTGACTGGTTGTCGCACACCCGGGGATGGGGCTTCACCTTCACCACAGCAGCAGACGAAAGCGACTCGTTTGCAGAAACCCTGCGTATAATAGTCCCCGCTGATTCCCCCTGGATACAGCGTGCAGCACGTACCGGGCATCCGGTACTGCATATCAGTTCTGAACTGGAGCTTCCGGTAACTCCGCCGCCCAGCCTTGCGCTCTCACCGGACTCTGGCGCACCCGGCGGAAACTTTGTGAAAACACTGGCGCGCAGCACCTCTCACTACCACTACACAGAAGAACCGGATTGGACACTTTTTGACATCCCCGTTCCTGCATCTCCGGTAAAAAAGAAACTGGTGGCAGCCTCGGTCTGCGTCACATGCTGCGCAGCACTTGCCGCCTGGCAGGGATACACCTATACTGCCTCCTCTGGACAGCAGGATTATGTGGCTCCGGTATCCAGCATGCCGCAGGAGCACAACCCCGTGCTTCTTCTCTCCACCATGCTCAGCGCAACCTATGACCACGATTCCACGGAGCGGCTCATGCAGGAGCTCTCAGAGCTCCATGGTGAAAGCGCAGAGCATGTATGGCTTACTGAATGTGCGCATATCATCAGGCAAGCCGGCACAGCAGAAGCAAATCACGCCGCCGGGCTCAAGCGCATCTGCGAATGCGCCCGCCTGCTGGGGGTGGACGACAAGGCTCTGGCGGAGCTATATATACGCGAAGCCATCTATGGCAAGACTCCTGAGGAATGGCAGAAAAAGTTTGATTCTGAACAAGTGGAAGAATGGCTCCGACTTCAACTTTCCGAGCCGGTAATTGCCAGGGTTTTTGAATCGCCGGCGCTTCAAGCCTTTGCGTCTCGCCGCGAACAGCAGACAGAGCCCCCCCCTCCATTGCTGGCTACGGCGGATACAACGCCGGAATCAGAGGCAGAAGAGCCACTGCCTGTCGGACGTGTTTCGCTTATGCCGCAAACGGCTCGCTGTGGGAATCCCATTCCCGAGCCGCTGGCGCAGGCGCTCACTCAGCTGCCGTTAACTATTACAGCGGGTCACTTCGTTGTCTCACCCCTCCAGAAAGGAGACAGCCTGCAGCCATCCCAGCGTCTTGAATTAAGCGAAAATGGCTACCGCCTGCATATTTCCGCCACCGGGAACAATGGAGAATACCGTTTAACGCCCAGCCATAAGGAAGGGAAAGAAACCTCTCTCCCTGAAGTCATCATTGGCGTGCGCAACGGTAAGTTGCGGTTTATTCGCTGCGAGAAAGGATTTGCAGTACTTTCGTTCCCTGTGCCGAAATCAGAGAATTACTACACCAATATCATCCTGGCTCCGGAATTCGGCATCCCGATTCCTGAAGGCAAAGAAATATCGCTCCCGGAGGCACCCACGATTGACTTCAACATCGAGCCTTCAGACATCAGGCTCGTTGGGTCAAATAAGCCCAGGCTGGAACTCATCGGGAAAAAGGCAAAGAAAGATTTTCCCTGGGTTACCAGCAGGAAACTGGTCAGCAAACACCAGTTCAGCATCAATCTCCCGGTATTACAAGCGCACAACATCATCAGCATAACGCAGGATTCCAACAGTTCCTTTACCTGCCGGAACACCAGAGTGATTCGAGAAACGGATAACTTATCGACC
>JAFNWZ010000205.1 GCA_017379255.1 Akkermansia sp.
AATTCATAGCCCACGGTAGTGGGCGACAGATGTTAGGCAGGTGCAAGCGTGCGTCAGCACGCGCAGCGCCTGCTCCAACAAAAAAAACAAACCAAAACCCGTGATAACGGGTGACAGAAAACGATGCTTTATGTTGATGCTTAGCTTTCCCGTCTCCGGGCTTACGCCCTACGCCGTGGCAGGCTGTCACCCACTCACTGCGTTCGGGGTTCCGGTTGTTTTATTGTTTAACCCGGGGTTCCGCGACTTCGTCGCTCCACCCCGCGCTAAAGGCTGCCGTCCCTCGGGACTCTAATTTCCACTCGCTACGCTCGCCAATAAATTACAATCTATCTTACTGAATACCGCGCCAGCGGTATTCAATTTCGACTGAACTTTGCGAAGATTTCGACACCCCTGGTACAGGGGTGATTTCGACTGCCGCTCGCGGCAGATTTCGATACAGCTCTGCCAGAGCTGTAATGTAAACGTAAATAAATCCGGCAGCCTTAGGCTGCGGAATTTCAATCACTAAAGCAAGCGTAGACATACGTCTACGCAGGGATGTGCAGTTACGATTACATTGCCCGCTTAAAGGCGGGCAGTGAAATTTGCCTTCGGCAATCGAAATTACTCCTACGGAGTATCGAAATCCGCCTGCGGCAGTCGAAATTGAATACCGCTGACGCGGTATTCAGCATAATAAGCTGCCGATGTGCCGTCGGTATCCGTTCCTGCGGGGCGGACGGGACGCAGGCTCAAACACCCGAGGTAATCTTAAGTAATTCCACGGCATCGGCGGCAAGGCGGCGGATGGCGGCCTCGCGGTTGGAGATGGACGGAAGCCCCCAAAGGGTGAAATCATTGTGCGCCACTATGTTGAAGTACATGCCGCGCAGGGAGGTGAGGAACCAGAGCCAGTCCCCACGCTGCATGGAGGGGAAGTGGGCGCGGATGGCATCCTGCCATTCCTGCAGGGCGTAGGAATAGTGGGATTCATACACGTCGCGCGTGAGCTCCGGGTCTTCATAGCCCATCTTGTTCAGGAAGCAGAGCACCTCCACGCCGGAGGCCACGGCGTCATCCTGCCAGGCAACAATGGGGGCCAGCAGCCAGGAGCCGATGATTTCCTCCGGCGAGCCCGTGGCGCGGGCTTCTTCCAGGGCGGCCAGGCAGACTTCGTTGTACTGGGTGGAGATGTAGGCCAGCGTATCGCGGTACAAATCTGCCTTGTGCCCGAAGTGGTAGCGGATGAGCCCCATATTCACACCGGCAGTATTGGCGATGTCGCGCACGGCCGTTCCTTCGTAGCCCAGGCGGGTGAACTGCTGCACAGCAGCGCGCATAATCTGCGCCTTGGTATCATCAGACTTACTCATACCGCCTTGCGGGATTTGCGTTTCTTCTTTTTGGCTTCCTTTTCCTCCTGCTGTTTCAGCACGTAATCGCAATCCTCCTTGCACAAGCGGCGCAGCGCCACCTTGGTGATTTTACCGCCGTATTCCTTCAGGTAAACCTTCTGATGTTCCTCATCGTAGCGCTGCAGGCGGGCAAAAAGAGTAGCCGTGGCGGCAGCGTTGGTCCAGGTGCGGTAGCCGCGGGGAGCCAGTTTCTCCCGGTACTCCTCCATCTCTTTTTCCGCACGGATAACCCCTTCCTTCAGCAATGAATCCACCTGCTGGGTAAAGGAGTTGTAACCATCCACCCCCAGCACGAACTTGCCGCGCGGATTCAACACCGCCAGGGCCGGTCTTTTCTTGAGCCCATATCGGTGAGCCAGGCGCTCAATCGCCTCGCGGCTGTACTTGGCGGAACTGCGGGTGCGGTCATCGATAGAGGCCCCGGAATCCAGCTTGACGCGGACCACGCGGTCACGGCACCACTCATTGAAGGCCGGGGTCTCCAGCAATTCCTCACCCAGCAGGCCGCTCTTCGGGCCGATGACGGAATCGTGGAACCAGATGATGAGCGGTCTGCATTCCCGGCGAGCCAGGCGGATGGCGCGGCCATAGTTATCCAGCCAGCCATTGCCATTGCGGCGGGATTCGAAAGCCGCTGTAATGCCCTCGATTTCAGCATCGGGGTTATCCGGATCGGTAAAATACACCTCACCCTGCGCGCCATTGTCAATCTGCTCCAGTTCCTCAGATGTGGTCACATTGTAACTCTGGGCATTGGGGTCAACCGCGCCACCCGTCAACAGAGGATTCATGCCCGGCACGGAAGGCTCTTCCCAGCCCATGCGCGGCGCACCGGGGTTCTCCGGCGCAGTCGCCGGCTGTTCCGGCGCTTTCTGCTGCTGGAGCGGCGAACAGGCGGCCAGCAGCAGGCAGCACCACACTATGCAACCACGTTTCATGCGCGCTCGGCTTTCTTCACGGCCTGCCAGGCCGCCTCCATCTGCTCCACCGTGGCAGAGGCCAGCGGAATTCCCTGCTCTTTCAGTGCCGCTTCCACCGCATTGAACCGGCGTTCGAACTTGCGGTTGGCATTGAAGAGGGCCAGCTCCGGGTCAACCTTGCGGCGGCGGCACAGATTCACTACCACGAAGAGCAAATCGCCCAGTTCCTCTGCCACATGCGGGTCAGCATCCGGCAAATCAAGCGTTTCGGCCACTTCATCCGTTTCCTCGCGGATTTTATCCACCACTCCGGCGTGGTCCGGCCAGTCAAAGCCGACCTTGGCCACCTTTTTGGTAATCTTGTAAGCCTGCAGCAGTGCAGGAAGCCCCTTGCCGCAACGTTCGAGGTAGGGTTTATCCTCGATAGCGTGTTCCTTGCGCTTGATGGCATCCCACTGGGAAACCACCCCCTCGGCGTTTTCCACCGCAGCCGTTCCGAACACATGCGGATGCCGCCGCACCAGCTTATCTGCCAGCTCGCGCGCCACCTCGTTGATACCAAAGGCCGCTTCCGGGTTTTCCTGTGCCATTTCTGCGTGGAAGATGACCTGCAGCAGCACATCGCCCAGTTCTTCGCGCAGATGCGCCCAATCGCGCTCACGGATGGCGTCTATGCATTCGTAGCATTCCTCAATCAGGCTGCTGATGATGGAATCATGAGTCTGCTCCGCATCCCACGGGCAGCCGCCAGGCTGCCGCAGACGGTGCATGATGGCCACCGCGCGCTCCATCTGCCGCGCGGGGTCCTGGCAGTGAATCATTTCCTGCTCGGTCATTTTCCCTTGCCGTTGCGGCGGTCGCGGCGCTCGTTGGTAGCCTTGCCCGCCAGGATATCATCAATATGCTGCACCATATCCCAGGCCACGCGGCGGCGCTGGTATTTACGCCAGAGCAAATCACGCAGCGTCTGCCAGTGCTCCTCCGTAAAATCAGCGGGGCTGAACACCATTTCATCGCGCTGGGAGCGGCCCAGCTTGGGGGCTACCATGAGCTGCCACCAGCCGCCGAAATGCTGGGCTTCGTATATCACCTTGTTGCCGTCTTCGTCGCGGTCCTGCCAGGAGTATGTTTCCATCTGTTCGGGTTCCAGGGTTATTTCAAATTCATCAGCGTCTGCTGCCATTCTTCATTTCGCGGTTAATGGCATTGGCATCGTACTGCATGGTGGGGGCAATCTCTGTTGCCGGGCCTGCCGTATTCAGCGAAACGATGAGCGGTTTGGAGCGGTTGCCGCGGTTATCGTACTTGTAAATCACGCGCTGCACCAGCTTACCCTGCGGATGCGAATACATACGCTCCTCCACCAGGCGGGCCCGGCTGTCGTAGCCGTACGCCACCTTGTAGATGATATTCTTCTTGGTGTGGTCATAGATGATGCACCCCACCAGCTGGCCATACTTGCCTTCAGTATAATCATTCACCGCAGCCAGCTGCCCACTGGCCGTGTAGGAGCAGCAGCGCATGCCCCGCCAGCCTTTCTGGCGCTGGTAAATAGCTCGCGTACCATCCGGGTGGCGCAGCACGCGCACCATGTCACCGGTTTCGTTCATG
>JAFNWZ010000206.1 GCA_017379255.1 Akkermansia sp.
CGGCAATCACTGCCAGGGCTTCCTTTGCCTCGGTATCAGTCATGCCGTTCAGTCTGTTCTGTTCATCCCTGCGTGACATGGCCTGGATGAACTTCTGGTAGATAGCACCTTTCAGCAGGGTCTGGCGGGGCACTTTGCCGTCCTGCATCATCTGGGCATACACAGCAGCCCAGCGCATCAGACCGTTGAATCGTCCCATGCGGGCATACTTCTCTGGCAGCACGTTCCGGGTCGCGGATATGAGTGCATTAAGCTCTCCCAGGAACTTCGCGCCTGAGCCCAGGCGATATCCCTCGTCACCTCCCATGGTTGCCCATTGTTCAGCAAGGCGTTTCCACTCCTTTGCAAGCAGTTCGCCCTGCTGCTCGTCAGCGCGGGTTTGCAGCAGGTGCAAGCCTGCCATAGTAGCCTTTTCCATTTGGAAACTTCCGGCCACGTTGAACGCATTGTAGAAGTCATCACGTTTTACGACAAAGCTCTCACCGGGGTATTCCATGCTCTCGGGGAACGGCGTGGCTTCTCGCTCTTCCTCTGTCATCGTGCGGCGTTCGGCGGCAGCTCTGGCTTCCACCTCACCGGACAAGCGTCTGTACAGCTCTGTGTTGTCGTACTTATCCAGGGCATCCTGATATCCCATGTGGGTCAACACCCGTCGCACGGTGCCGGATGTACCACCAATGGGGAATCCCTCAATACGCTGGATGACATGTTGCAGCTCATGCACCATTGTGTTCAATATCTGAGCCTCGGTGCGGTTGCTGTTCATCCGGATATATCCTAGCTCTCGCGGATTCTCCGGCATATATGTCACAGCACCTGATTTGTCTGCCTGCCCTTTGAACCATCGTACAGGCATGCGTTTCAGGCGTGGATAGGCCTCAAACAGCTCAGGATAATCCAGCACATCCTCCAGCTTATTCTCAGCAAAAACTTTACACATGCAATGCTCCATGAACTTCTTGATATTGCCCCGGGTAGGGTGCACAAACGCCCTGTACAGGCCATCCTCAATCGCGTACCAGCATGAACCCATATACTGAATACCTCGCCCAGCCAGTCGGCTGACCAGCGCCTTCCACAGCCCCGCCAGAGTCTCTATCTTGCGTATCTCTTCAGGGCTTGCCTGTGAGGCAATCTTCTGTGCATCGTGCTCGTATGCTTCCAATATGTCCAAGGCTTGCCTGTGAACGGGATGCAGCGTGGTGGTCTCTTTGAATCCCATAATAGCTGCATACACCTCACCGATGTTCGCTTTCTCGCTGTCTCCGTACTCGAACTGCTTGACTTTCGCCTGGCTGGCATCAATCTCAGCACGCGGTGCTCCATCGTCACGTCCTTTGAATGCCTTGGCCACATAGTTCTTCCAGGTCTTGGCTTTCTTACCGATGACGTTATAGGTCACGATGGCCTCGCCCTTGTGTTCCAGGGTCAGATTGAACGGTAATGAATCCCTTTCTGCCTGGCGCATGGTCAGGCGTGCCTGCACGTTGCGGGCTTCAATCTCTCCGGCCAGGCGGCGATACAGCTCATAGGGCTCCATATCGTACTGAGCCATCACCTTTGCAGCCGTGCTATGCTGTTTGTATAGAACATCATAGTGCCTCGATTTCATCGCTGCTACGCCACGGAACGCCAGCTTGCGAGACTTGAGCTTGCCCAGCGCTTCAATGCCTTTCTCGATACCGGCCAGCTCAAAGAAATGCACCACGGGCAGCACATAGCCCTCCATGTCCATCTGTAGCGTGCGTGCGGTATCTTCCTTGCGGAACTTCTCATACTGCATGGCGATATCGCGCAGGATGGCCTCACGAATTTCACCCGGTGAATGAGACAGTCGGGAATGATAGAATCTCCGTCCGCTTCTCTTCCAGGCATTCGGATACCGGCGTAACATCCTGGCCTCCTTGAGTAAATCCCTGGCAATATCCACCGCAGAGAACCATCTCAATTCCTCCGCCACGTGCTCCATATTGCTCTTGGTAGCTTCCAGCATGTTCTTCACCTGGGTATAAACGTGCCGTGTGTTACCACCACGGGCAAATCCCTCGATGTCCTGGATGACATGCTGTACCTCATGCAGCAGGGTACTGAGCATCTCTTCCTCTGTCTCCAGCCTGGTATTCAGGTCAATCCAGTTTCCATGCTGGCGTCCGTACAAGTTCGCCCCCAAGTCCGAGAATCCCACATGTATTCGGCGTAGACGCGGATATGCCTCAAACAGCTCCGGGTAGTCCAGGATATCGCCCAGCTCATAGGCCGTCACTCGTTTGCTCATATCACGCAGCTCCGATTCCACATCGGCGTTCACCTTGCCTGATATCAGACTGGCTGCCAGGGCTCGCAGCAGGCGGTCATTGGATTTCCAGCTGCCATAGCCACCGGCATCATTTCCCACAGCTCCAGCGCTTTTCAGGCGGTATATGATGCTGAGTTTTACCCTGTCTTTCTTGCTCTCATAGGCATTGATGTCCTCGGTGGTCAACACGGCATTCAGTTCCTCTTCACTCGCATCCTGTTCTGCCAATTCATACCAGGCATCCAGTTTCTTACCCAGCGCGTCAAACTCCCTGATGAGTCGCATCTCAGCCTCGTTCAGTTCGCCCGCAAGCATCCTGTGGTATAGCTTAATGGCAGCGTCCTCAAAGGGAATCAGCTTCGCTTGGCTGGCATCAATTTCAGCTCTCAACTTCCTGTCATCACGCCCCTTGTAGGCTTTCTTTGCGTACTTCTTCCAGGTCTGAGCATTCGGCCCGATGACGTTATAGGTCACGATGGATTCATGTGCCTTGTACTCCAGTGTATCATTGAACGGGTACTGCTCTCGCTGCTCCGGGGTAAGTATACGGCGCATTTCCACATTGCGGCTTTCCTGTTCACCTGCCAGGCGTCGGTACAGTTCATGGTCATTCAGGCGCTCCAGATTTGCCCACTTCTCGTACTGCTGCATC
>JAFNWZ010000207.1 GCA_017379255.1 Akkermansia sp.
CGGCAACACATTGATACCTTTCTCCCGGGCGCGGTTCATCACCACTTCGCCAGCCATCACCAGAATCTCCTTGGAGGCAATCGCCAGATCCTTGCCTGCTTCAATTGCCTCCAGCGTGGGTTTCAGGCCGTCTGTACCAATGATGGAGACCAGTACCATGTCGGCGCATTCCAGCGTAGCCAGCTGGCAAAGCCCCTCCAGCCCGGCGTAGACCTGCACCCCGGCGGGCAGCAGGCGCTGCAGTTCTGCCACCTTGGAAGAATCATAGATGCACACATGCTGCACCTTGAATTCGCGTGCCTGCTCAGCCAGCTTTGCCACATTGCTGTGGGCGGCCAGGGCAACGACCTCCATGCGCTCCGGTATATCGCGCGCCACTTTGAGGGCGCTGGTGCCGATGCTGCCGGTAGAGCCGAGAATAACCACGCGTTTCTTCATACGCGGTGTATTCTACGCCATCTAACGCACAAAATCAAGTCAAATGGAGCGATTTGGCTTGCCATGAGTGCGGGTTCGGTGTACTCTCGCTGTGCCGTCCGGGTCCGGGTGGTCGCTGCGGGTAACCAGTCCCGTAGAGGAAAGTCCGGACATCACAAGGCATCGTGTCCTGTGAAAGCAGGAGACACCCGGAGCCAATGCCGGGTGGCCGGAAAGTGCCACAGAAAACAAACCGCCCGCAAGGGTAAGGGTGAAAAGGTGGGGTAAGAGCCCACCGCTCCGAAGGTAACGACGGAGGCACGGAAAACCCCACGCGATGCAAGACAAACAGGGAAAGGGTCGCCTGCCCGCTGTATTCCCGGGTATTAGTTGCACCCTGCTATAAACGCAGGGCTCACCTGGCAACAGGTGCAGAGAAAAATGGCCACACAGCCCGCCTCGCGCGGGTGGACAGAATCTGGCTTACAGGGCCCGGACGGTCTTTCTTCACTGAAGCTCAATCCACGGAAGCCGTGTGGACATGGCCGCGCAGTGCAGCTGCGTGGGCAGTTGCAACTCGTCCAGCGTGGCACGCATACAGGCCTGGGCTTTGGCCGGGGTATTGCATTCCGGGCTGATGTGGGCCAGGACCAGATGCTGCAGTCCGGCATGACCAATGGTACGGATGAACTCGCAGGCCTGATGATTGGAAAGATGCCCCCACCTGCCGGAAATGCGGTTAATCAATTCGTAGGGGCGTCCGCTGTTCTCCAGCATCTCCGGGTCATAGTTGGATTCCAGGTAAAGCCCCTGCACTCCGGCCAGCATCTCCGGCATGCCGCGCATGATAATGCCTGTATCTGTCACATAGCCCAGCCGAACTCCCTCGCATTCAAAAATATAGCCCAGCGGGTCAGCCGCATCGTGGCTCACGCAGAACGGGGTTACCTTCAGAGCCCCCACCTGCACCGTCTGCCCTGGCTCCAGATAAGTCATGGTAGCATTCGGAGCCATTCCCCGCAGGTCTTTGGACAGATAGCGGCTGCAGTAGAGAGGCAGTGAGCGTTTTTTAGAAAGCACACCAAGACCGCAGACATGGTCCTGGTGTTCATGCGTGAAAAAAATACCTGACAGCTGCGCATCACTCAGCTCGCATTCTGCCAGGCCCTTTCTGATGCGCAGCGCTGAAATTCCCGTATCCACCAGCACATGGGTACCACCGCCGGAAATGACGGTGGCATTGCCACGGCTGCTGCTGGCCAGCACAGAAAAACGAATCATTACTGCGGAATCACGGGTTGCAGCTGCACATCCTCTGGTGTAAGTGCATTGGCAGGCTTGCCATAAAGCTTACCAGTCTGCGCTTCCAGGAAACGAGTGATATTCTTCACCGTGGTATCATCTGCAGCCCCTGCTCCATTCTGAGTCTTAATCATGATGCTCACAGCCTCCTGCAGGCTGTTCACCGTGCCTGTATGGAAGTAAGGCGCAGTCAGCGCTACATTGCGAAGATTCGGCACGCGGAACATATCCTTGTCCTCCTCTTTCTTCGTAAAGTCGCGCAGACCGAATGCTCCTTCATTATATCCCGCAGGCGTAGCCAGAGCACGCAAATCACCGTGGGTGTTGATGTACTCAAAGCTGATGCCGCCCAGGGTGGGGCCGCTGTGGCAGGTAGCACAGCCAAGCTCCACAAAGGACTTCATGCCAGCCTTCTGCGTATCCGTAAGTGCTTTTTCATCTCCTTTCAGGTAAGCATCAAAGGCAGAATCCGGAGTCACCAGTGTCTGCTCATACGCGGCAATGGCCGTTGTGATGGTATCGGCATTGATACCGCGCTCCCCGAACACATAGGCAAACAAGGCCACCAGCTCCGGGTCATTGGAGAGCTTGTGCGCAATGATATCCCAATCAGCCTCACAGGCAAAGCCCATTTCTACCGGATTCAAGGGGGGGCCACCGGCCTGTTCCTTCAGGTCAGCGGCGCGGCCGTCCCAGAACTGGCGGATGTTACCGGCGGCGTTGAATGTAGTCGGCGCGTTCACTCCGCCCAGCTGCGGATGGCCATCCGGCCCGGGTACACCTTCTGACTTGCTCAGGTTATCTGTTCCGCCCTTGGTCAGCTCATGGCAAGAGGAACAGGAAACCAGGTTATTCGTAGAGAGACGCCCGTCATGGTACAATTTGTACCCCAGGTAAATGCGGGCTTTTTCCAAATCGGTCTGCGGCGCAGCCGGAGCAGCAATCGGCGCAAATGCTCGCGCTTCGGCCCCTTGTTCCTTGTACTTCTGTCGGAGAATAGCCACATCCGTAGGAGTCAGACGGGAACCCAGATGCACCGCGCTGTACGATGCGGGGGGCATGCGGCGGGTACGCAGCACATAGTCCATCTTCAAGTAATCCACATTGCCGGAGCGTACGCTGTAATCAGGCGTCAGCGTAAAGGCCCGCTTTGCACCATCTACATGGTCTGAGAGCAAACCGAATGAGAAGAAATTCCAGAACTTGCTGTACGAAGCATCCTGCGCATGGCAATCTGCGCACTTCATCTCCAGAATCTGCCGGGCCACTGCATCAGCCTTAGCCGGCTCCATGGACGGAATCTGGGTAGAAGCGTGCATGGAATCCACCACGCATTGTGAAACCTTGCCGCCAACAGCAGCCACCGCACCGGTCGCCGCCAGAATCAGCACATATTTCCAAGCAGAAGAACTCTTTTTCATCGTGTAGAAAGGGGTAAGCATGACCATTCTAACACACCCTGCGCCACGAGCAAGCCGAAAACGTGCCCTGCTCTTGTTATTCTGTAGAAAATATGATATAGTACCCGCATGAAGCCCTTGTCTGTCCTCGCCTCAGCCCTGTTATTCCTGACCCAATGCAGCCCTATCCATGCACCTCAGGAAGTTGCCGTCCCCGCCCCGCAGCCCATGCCCGCCGGGCTCTGCTATCTGGACACGGTGGCACCGTCGGTCAAGGTTGACCTCAAATACTGTGGCAACGACAACTTTGTGGGACGCCCGATTGATGGCTACACCGGCGGCAAGCGGGCTATCCTGCGCAAGGATGCAGCCCAGGCTGTGCTGAAAGCGCAGCAGGAACTGGAAACCAAGGGGCTTGGACTGCTGATATGGGATGCCTACCGGCCACACCGGGCACTTGCAGATTTCTACGCCTGGTCCAAAACAGCAGATGACAGCACTCGCGCCGAATTCTACCCCAACATCACCAAACGCGGCATCTATGAAAACCGCTACATCGGCCATACCTCTGAGCACAGCTGGGGCATTGCCGTTGACCTCACCATCATTGACCTCAAAACCGGCAAGGAGCTCGACATGGGCGGCCGCCACGACCTGCTGGATGTCAGCTCCGCCACTGTATACGCCGGACTTACCAAGGAACAACAGGCCAACCGCCTTTTACTGCGCGATACCATGGCTCGCGCCGGTATGCGCAACTACAGCAAGGAATGGTGGCATTACTTCCTGCGGGAACCCGGGCTCTGCAGACGCCACAATTTTCCGCTCAACGATGAACTGGTAAGCCCTTGATGCTCCGAAAAGCGGGCCTGTTTCAGATTTGCTGGTGGATATGTTCGTCAAAACATGCTAACGTGATTAAAGA
>JAFNWZ010000208.1 GCA_017379255.1 Akkermansia sp.
AGCAGGGAGTCACGATAAGGGAGCAGCCTACGTTGTTCTCAGCGAACTTCTGGTTGCAGGCAGCGGCCTCAGCGGGACCACCGATGGTGGTGTCGGCGATGATGCACTTCACGGGCTGGCCGTTGGCGTGGGTCACATTGGCCTCGATGAGGGCAGCGGCAGCCTTGGCCATGTTCATGGTCTGATCCTCCAGGGATTCACGAACGCCGAGGCGGCGGCCGTCAATCGTCGGGCGGATACCGATGGTGGGTAATGTATCGTACTTCATATACGTTTGGTTTGGGTTAAATGGTTATTATTTATCAGAGGAAGTGGTGGGCTTGCGGAAGATGAGGCTGTAAAGCAGCACAACCGCAAAGCAGATAGCGGGAACGATGAACGAGGCACGCACCGCAGCGTGGGAGGTGCCCAGGTTGGTATCCCAGGTGTTATCCATACCGGAGGTCAGGCACAACCAGGCGGACTCGGCATCACCGATGATGCCGGCCATCCACGGCGTGATGAGGGCACCACCCAGAATGGCCATGATGAGGCCGGCAGCGCCCAGCTTCACGTCGCGCTGGTTCAGACCGCCCAGGGCAATGCCGTAGATGGTCGGGAACATGAGGCTCATGCAGCCGGACATGGCGATAAGGCAGAGCACGTTGGCGGAGAAATCAAGCCCGCCGATGGTGAAGAGCACAGTGCTGGGCAGGTAGATAGTGCCGGCGCAGCAGGCAATGGCCGCCACGGCAAAGAGGCTCATCATGCTGGCGGGGTTGAACTTCTTCATGTAGTAGGTAGCCACCCAGCGGCACACAATGAAGAGGATGAGGGAGATGAGGTAGTAGGTAGCGGCTGTGGCAGGAGTCACGCCCATTTCCTTGCAGCAGTACACGTTCAGGTAGGTCCAGGCGGCAATCTGCACGCCCACATAGAAGAACTGGGCAATCACGCCGCACCAGTAGCGCGGCTGGCTGAGCAGGGAGAACAGCATGCTGCGGTAGTCGCCCACCAGGAACAGGTATACAATCGGGCCCAGCGTGCCGCAGAGAACCCAGGTCACCTTATCCATATCCGGGAACAGGAAGTAGAGCACCGTGAGCGGCACAATGGAGAAAAGCGCAGCAATGAACACACGCAGGCCGCTGCCCTTGCCCTGCACTGCTTCAGCAGAAGCCTCCTGCGTATCCTTGGCGCGCAGGAAGAACAGCCAGATGAGGAAGGCGATACCGCAGAGGCCCACATAGGGAGCGCAGACCCAGAACAGCTCGCCGTGCACAATTTCCTTGAGCTGCTCTGCAGGCATGGCCGCGCGCTCATCAGCAGTAGCGGGATTCAGGTTGCTCAGAATCAGCTGCTGAGCCAGCAGAATGCCGGCAATGGAACCCACCGGGTTGAAGGCCTGGGCAAAGTTCAGGCGGCGCACAGCCGTCTTATCCGGCCCCAGGGAAATCACATAGGGATTGCAGGTGGTTTCCAGCACCGAGCAGCCACAGGCCACCACAAAAATGGCGATGAAATAAATCTCGAAGCTCTGGTGGATACAGGCAGGAATGTAGCACAATGCACCGGCAATATAAACACCAAGACCAATGAGGACGCCCTTCTTATAGGAGAATTCCTCAATCAGAATGGAGGCAAAGATAGCCAGCACAGCATAGGCGCCGTAGAAAGCAACCTGCACCAAGGCGGCCTGTTCCTGCGGAATCGTAAAGATATTCTTGAAGGCAGGCACAAGGTTATCCGTCATATTATTCAGCAAGCCCCACAAAGCGAAGCAGCTGACCAGCATAAAGAAAATGGCGCGGTACTTACGCGGTACCACAGGCGTCAAATCTTTCTGGGAATTGGTACTCATACAGCAGTATTCTACCACGTTGCCCACACAGGTCAACGAAAAAAAGCAAATCTCACATATAATTGCACATGTGTCCCAAAGTTTCGTAGATTGTAATTTATCGGTCTATTCTGGCGCGCGGAGTGCGCGGATTTTTGAGCCCGTCAGGGCGGTATAAAGTAGCCCGGGGTGGAGCCGCGTTAGCGGCGGAACCCCGGGTAAATCGA
>JAFNWZ010000209.1 GCA_017379255.1 Akkermansia sp.
CGAGGCCGTGCTTATTGCCAACAAGAACCTCTGCGCCGAGAAACGCGAGATTCTGGACAAGTTGCTCTTCCGCATGGATGCGGTCATGACCGCGGCCGATAAGCGCTATGTGCTCATGAATGCCCCCAAGGACTGCGTGGAGCAGATTGTGGCGGTGCTGCCGGGCGTGAAGAGTCCCACCATCATGCCGCTGGCCCAGGAGGGCTGGTGCAGCATTCACACCGTGCTGGATGAAACCTGCTTCTGGGATATCATTGGCCGCCTGAAGGAAGCCGGTGCCCAGGGCATTCTGGTGCTGCCGATTGAAAAAATGATTCTGTAACCCTATTTTCCATTTCCATGACCATCATAACGGAACCGAAACGCGAGCAGTGGGCGGAGCTGGTGCGCCGCCCGGCCTTCGATGTAACGCAACTCTTTGATGTGGTGCGCCCCATCATGGACGCCGTGCATACGCATGGCGACCAGGCACTGCATGATTACGGCCACCGTTTTGATGGCGTGGAGCTGGAAACGCTGGCCGTCAGCCCTGCCGAAGTTGCCGAGGCTGTGGACGCCGTGCCGCAGGAGCTCAGGGAAGCCATTGAGCTGGCCTACTGTAACATCTACGACTTCCACGAATTGCAGCTTCAGGCGCAGGCTCCGGTGAAGCTGGAAACCGCTCCCGGTGTGCTTTGCGAGCAGCGCACGCTGCCCATCCAGCGCGTGGGGTTGTATGTGCCGGGCGGGCAGGCTCCCCTGTTCTCCACGGTGCTCATGCTGGCGGTTCCTGCCGCCGTGGCCGGCTGCGAGGAAGTGGTGCTCTGCACCCCTCCCGGAAGGATGGCAAGGTGAATCCCGCCATTCTCTACGCTGCGGAACTCTGTGGCGTGAAGCGCATTTTCAAGGTTGGCGGGGCGCAGGCCATCGCCGCCATGACCTACGGCACCGCTTCCGTGCCGAAGGTTGACAAGATTTTTGGTCCGGGTAATGCCTACGTGACCGCCGCCAAGCAACTGGCATCTCTCTGTGGCGTTGCCATTGATATGCCCGCCGGCCCCAGCGAGGTGGAAGTGCTGGCAGACAAGAGCTGCGTGCCTGCCTTTGTGGCGGCAGACCTGCTGAGCCAGGCAGAACACGGCCCGGACAGCCAGGCGATGCTGGTCACCACCGATGCTGCCGTGGCAGAAGCCGTGGCCGCCGAGGTGGAGAAGCAGCTTGCCGAGTTGCCGCGCAAGGAAATTGCCGCCAAATCCATTGCCAACAGCCGCATCATTGTGCTGGCAGATAAGCAGGACTGCATTGATTTCACCAATGCCTACGGCCCGGAACACCTTATCATTGCCATGGAGGATGCCGCAGCCGTGGCGACCGAAACCACCCACGCCGGTTCGATTTTCCTGGGGAATTACAGCTGTGAGAGCGCTGGCGATTATGCCAGCGGCACAAACCACACACTGCCGACCATGGGCTGCGTGCGCGCCTACAGCAGCCTGTGCATCGACAGCTTCCAGCGCAAAATGACCCTTCAGACCCTTTCTGCTGAAGGTATCCGAAGCATTGGCCGCACGGTGGAGCTCATGGCCCAGGCCGAGCAGCTTGATGCCCATGCCCGCGCCATGACCCTGCGCCTGCAGCAGGTCGCCACGCTCCCGCAGGAAGATGCCGGCACCGGCATTGCGCGTCTGGTGCGCCCGAATATCCTGAAGCTTAAACCGTACAGCTCTGCCCGCGATGAATATGCCGGCAAGGCTGCCCATGTGTTCCTGGATGCCAATGAATGCCCGCATAACGCGCCGAACAACCGCTATCCCGACCCGCTGCAGTGGGACTTGAAGCAGAAGATTTCTGCCTACAAGGGCGTAGCCCCCGAGCGCATTTTCCTGGGTAACGGCAGCGATGAAGCCATTGACCTGGTTTTCCGCACCTTCTGCACTCCCGGTGTGGATGAAGTGGCGGCCATTGCGCCCTCCTACGGCATGTACGAAGTCTGCGCCGATATCAACAACGTGCGCTACAATGCTATCCCGCTGGAGGAGGGGTATCAGTTCAACGCTGAAAACTTCCTGCAGTCCATCTACTCCCCCTGCACCAAGGTGGTGTTCATCTGCAGCCCGAACAATCCCACCGGCAATCTGCTGCCTCTGGACGAAATCCGCAAGGTGCTGGACATCTTCCCCGGCATGGTCGTGGTGGATGAAGCCTATATTGACTTTGCTCCGGAGGGCTCTTCTGCCAGCGCACTGCTGGAGGAATACCCGCGTCTCATCGTGCTCAACACCTTCTCCAAGGCATGGGCTTCTGCCGGTATCCGCCTGGGTATGGCGCTGGCGCATCCGGAGGTCATTGCCCTGTTCAACAAGGTGAAATACCCCTACAACGTGAACATCCTCACCCAGCGCGCCGCCATGGAACGCCTGGAGCACATGGATGAAATCCGCGCCTGGGTGGATGAAGCCCTGGCGGAACGCACCCGCATGATGCAGGCGGTGGCCGCGCTTCCCCTGTGTCAGGAAGTGTACCCCAGCGATGCCAATTTCTTCCTGGTCCGCGTGACTGATGCCTGCGCCATTTACGATGCGCTGGTGGAGCAGGGGATTATTGTGCGCAACCGCCACCGCATCATGATGTGCGAGAACTGCCTGCGCATCACCATCGGCACACCGGCAGAGAATGACGAATTGCTTGCAGCTCTCCAGAAGTTCTGAACATGAAGAAAAAAGCCCTTTTCATCGACCGCGACGGCACGATTATCCAGGAACCCGCCGATGAGCAGATAGATGCTTTCGAGAAGCTGGTGTTTGTGCCTGGCACGTTCCGCGCCCTGAGCACTATCCGCGAGCTCACGGACTACGAATTCGTCATGGTGAGCAACCAGGACGGTCTGGGAACGGATTCCTTCCCGGAGGACACCTTCTGGCCGGTGCATAACTTCATTCTCGATACGCTGAAGGGCGAGGGCGTGGAGTTCGACGATATCCTCATCGACCGCCATTTCCCGCACGACAATGCCCCCACCCGCAAACCGGGCACCGGTATGCTTACCGCCTACATGGATGGCACATACGACCTGGAGAACTGCTATGTCATCGGGGACCGTGCCACGGATGTGCAGCTGGCGCAGAATCTGGGCTGCAAAGCACTGCAGATTGGCACCGACGGTATGGACTGGAAGAAGATTACCGAGATTCTGGTGGCGGGCGAACGCAGCGCCGAGGTGCA
>JAFNWZ010000210.1 GCA_017379255.1 Akkermansia sp.
CCGGAAACAGTAACGGTGGTTGCTTCTTCATCCCCCGCGCTTACAGAAGCAGTCTGCTGCTGCATTTCCTCGAACTGGGACTTAAGGAAACACTGGTCCATGAAAGACTCGCCGGGGAGGTCGATGGTAGCAATCACGTTACCATTACCATCCTTTTCCTCACAACCGCCGCATGCGCAGCAAATCATGGTTTCCTCTTCCGGTTCATCAGGAGGAATCGGGTCAATGACATCATCACCTGCGATAAGGTGAATTTCATACCGCATCATGATGCGGTTCTGAGAATGTGCTGTACCTGTATTGGTAACGGAGCCAGTCACAGTATAGTGCCCTTTAGGAACATCGCGTTCTACATCAGTCTGCCAGTAATCGGGATTATTAAGCTGCGGCCATGCGCCATCAGGAAGAGATGCATTAAAGGCAAACTCCTGCTGGGATTCCTGGTGACGAAGAATCAAGGTACCGCTGTCATCAACGGTCACTTTGACGCGAATCCTGGCATTAGCCTTGGTGATAGCAAAACCATTGCCGCCAACTTCGCGAGTGATAGGGCCTACCCCCATGGCATCTTCAGGCTTGCCGGAAGACAACAGAATGGGGTCAAAAGACGCGCCCTCAGAAGCAGGGGCAACAGCATGGGTATTAGTATCGGTATTCATGGTCATATCAGAGGTTGTGGCACAATCGGTGCCGGAGTTAAGGTTGGCAGAAGCGAGAGCTGCTGCGTTTTCGGGAGTGATGTTGGTAACATCGGTGGCATTCACGTCAGAGACGGAACCATCAGATTGATATGCACTTTCTTTTTGCATGGCTTTATATCCCCTGCCCTCATGGCAGATTGGCTAGAGGGTACAAGCAATTCAGAGAAAGCGCCACTAAAAAAAGGCACCCGGCTGCGATGCCCGCGCGGAACGCAGTGCCGGGATTCACTCTACGCTTGACATGAGCAGCCACGCAACAGCGATGAATCAGGAAGCGTGCAGAAAAAAGATGATTTTTCTGCACGCAACGGGACGATTCTGCTTGAAATTACCGGGCAGACCCGGTATGGTATAAGGCAATGAGCGAAGCGCCAGAGCAGAACAATGCCAAACGGACTGTGCCCGGAGTTTTTGTATGGGACATGGTGCGCAAGGCGCTGCGCGCCGCCGAGGAAGGTGTGTTCTGCTGGTTGTTTGAAAACGATGAGATTTTCTACACCGAGCAATGCGTAAAAATGATGGGCATGAGCATGCAGGACTGGGCGCCCAACATCTTCACCGAACCGGAGAAAACCATTCACCCGGAAGACGTTTCCTTTTTCACCACTACGGTGAAACGCTATCTTGACCGCCCCACCTCGTACCCGCTGCGCGTGGAAGTACGCCTGCTCAACCAGCGCAACCGCGGGTGGCGCTGGGTGCGTATCAACGGGCTGCTGGAATTCGACGCGGATAAGCGCCCCTCGCGGCTGGTCGGCGTGTGGGTGGATATCACCCGCCGGAAAATGGCAGACCTGCACGCCATGGAAGACCGGGATCTCTTCCGCACGCTCATTAACTACCTGCCGGATAACATCTTCTTCAAGAACCGCGAATCCCGGTTCGTTATTGCGAACGAATCCACGGCCAGGAAAATGAAGGTCCGCACCCCATCCGACCTCATCGGCAGCCGCGACAGCAATTTCTTCGACCCTGAAATGTGCGAGATTGCCCGCGCTGAGGAAGCCGAAATCATGGCCACGGGCAAAGCCATCACCAACCGCGTGCACCACGAAAAATGGAAAGGTGGCAAATCCACCTGGAGCCGCGTCTCCAAATTCCCATGGTATGCGGCAGATGGCACAGTGAAAGGTATTGTCGGCATCTCCAGCGATGTGACCCGCCTCATCCAGACCCAGCAGCGCTACCAGCGCCTGGCAAAGCAGCTGGATGAAAAAAACAAGGCGCTGGAGAAGGAAATCAACCTGGCGCGTGAGGTGCAGCAGGCGCTGCAGCCGCTCAACATACCCGACCGAGAATGGCAGCACCGCGACGGCTCGCTGCGCAAAGCGAAGTTCCACCATGTGTACATGCCCTCCGCAGGCGTGGCGGGCGATTGCTTCGAGGTATTCCCGGTGGGCCAGAGCGGGGTAGGCATGCTCATTTGCGATGTGATGGGGCACGGCGTGCGCGCTGCACTCATTGCCTCCATGATGCGAGGGCTCATGGAACAAGTATCCAACCTGGCAGACACCCCCGCCCTGCTCCTCTCCTCGCTGAACCGCCAGATGTCGCGTATCTTCACCCAGGCCAACATCACCATGTTCGCCTCGGCCTGCTATGTGTATCTGGACCTGGACCGCCGGCGTCTCACCCTGGCCAGCGCGGGACACCCCGCCCCCATCGTCATTCCGGCAGATGGCAAACCATTCCAGCCGGTCATTCCCCGCACCCCGGCACTTGGGCTGCTGGAAAAAGCCCAGTTCCGCGAAAGCGAAATCCGGCTGGAGGACGGAATGAAACTCATGCTCTTCACCGATGGCCTCACCGAAGCTCAGGATGCCGATGGCGATGAACTGGGGGCTATACGGATTATGGATTTCCTCCACGAGAGAAACCCGCAGAGCATCCGTGAAATGATTGATATCGCTCTGGCCGGCGTACACCAATTC
>JAFNWZ010000211.1 GCA_017379255.1 Akkermansia sp.
CCAGCAGTTCCTTGGAAAGCGTACCAGTTTCCAGAAGCATAGCGATGTCTGCCTTCAGCTTGATTTCGATGCGGTCATCGAACACCGTAATTCTATCAACCACCAAAGCCAGGTCGCCTTTATCCAGCTTATCTTTTTCAAGAATCTCCCGGAAGATATCCAGCGCCGTCTTGGCAATGCGGTTGACCTGGATGGTCATATTCCGGCGTTCGGCAGCAAATTCTACCTGCTTCTCCAAAGAGGTAATCTTCGCTTCCAGGTCCTCTTCCAGTTCGTCGTAGGTCTCGTCAATGAGCGCAATCTTTCTGGCAAGCTTTACGGGGTCGTCAATCATATCCTCTGCTTTGCTGATTTCGCGGTTGCGTCGCCGGGTGTTGGACTTGTATTCCTCTCTGGCACGTGCCAATTCCAGCTCCAAGGTTTCTAAGGTGGACTTGGATGTTGCCATCGTCTGAGGCTCGTCTTTGATGCCCTTTTCCAGTTCCGCAATCATATGCTGGGAATGCGCCATTACACGCTCCACATACTTTTTAAGCATCGTGTCCAGAACATCAATTCGGGTGTGGTGCGATGTACATCCGCCAACCTCTTTCTTGGTGCCGTGTTTATGATAGGAGCCGCAAGTATAGGCAGGAGCCAAATCCGGACGGCTCATAGAGAACATAGGGCTGCCACAGTCACCGCAGAACAGGAATCCGGAATATGTGGTGTCGTATTTTTTGACACCACGGTAGTTGGATTTCGTTCTCGCCTTCAGCTGTTCCTGCACCTTGGCAAAGGTGCGGAAATCCACAATCGGCTCATGGGCATTTTCCTTGACAATATGTTCTTCGTCATCTACCCGTTTATCCGGTCCGTTAATTCTGGACCGGGTGTATTTTTTCTGCCGAAGTGTGCCAATGTAAAAATCGTTGCTCAGGATGCCGCTGATAGAAGGCACCGCCCAAATAGAACTGGCTCGAATTTTCGAACCGGAGCCATCCACATCATGGCGTTCTTTCTCCAGCATTCTGGGAGTCGGTATGCCTTGTTCCGTCAGATAGTTGGCAATTTTCTTATATCCCCAACCATCTAAATACAGCTCGAATATTTTTCTCACTGTTTCGGCTGCACGCTCGTCAATGGCATAGGTCATTTTCTTCGTGTTTGTAATGTAATACCCAAAGGGGACCGCACAAACCCAGCGACCATCCTCCTGCCTGTTGGAAATAACGGTTTTTACCTTGCGGGAGGCATCTGTAATGGGAAACTCATTAATCAGGAATTTCACCTGAATCTGCTGCCAGTCGTCATGGGTGGGATAGTCAATGGAATCCGTAATGGCAATAATGCGGACGCCTGCGTCGCGCAAATCTTCCAGCTCCACCAAACCACGGCTGTTACGGCGAGAGAAACGGGACAAGTCCTTGATGATGAGGATTTGATAATATCCGCTCATCAGCAGAGGCCTCATCTTCTGATAATCCTCGCGCTGTTCAAATGTATAACCGCTGCGGTCGCGGTCGGTATAGAAATCCAGCTCACAATCCGGGAATTTCTTCTCCACATATTTCTGAATAATTTCCCGCTGGTTCTCAATAGAGGTGCTGTCTCTATCAATTTCCGTATCCACGGAGATACGCAGATAACCTGCTATTCTTTTTCTACTCATGTTATCACCTTCTCCAATGTCATATTCTTAAATTACAATCTTGTGTGCAACATTGTAACATAGCATTTGTATTAATGCAACCCTCAGAACTTAAATTCCCCTTGGGATAATGTGGCGCTGAAGCAAAATTGCCCCTCCCATCGGGAGAGGCAATTGTTTCATCATTCTGGAGCTGGTCCTTCTGGGCCGCCAGTTCTTTATTATGGATTAGTAGTTCTTTCGTCAAATCCACAAGATTCCCCGTGCCCGAAATAAATACACAAACCTTGTATCCTTTATTCTTCCAGTCCTTAAATTGTGGTTTCAGTAATTCCTTCGTCGTTTCATCTTCTTCCCGTGTCAGCCAATAATAGGCAATGCGGGTTTTCTCGCAGATTTCCAGTGTCACCGGTGGCACCTCCTTTCGTGTTCATGTTAAGTATTGCCAGTAACAGTGCGTTTTAATCAGTGGTTACCAAGAAGCTTGGTAACACACGCTCTCGGTATCCCAGTCCGTTTGTTCCAGGACCTCAGTAAGAATATTTACGGTATTCTCTAAATCCTGAATGTAAATCTCATCATAGTCGGTCATGCCGAAGAAGAAACCGCACTGGGTTGGAAGAATTTCAGCACAATCGTCGGGATTTGCGACAACTTTTCCATCTTCCATAATTCTTCTTTCCTCCTCACCATCCAAAGAGATGCCAGTGCATATCTGGCCATCTACTATCTGAGCGATGGCAAGAACACGCTCACATGCAGCCTTCAGCTGCTCAAGCTGTTCACGTGTTACAATGTAGGTGCCGCAATCATCAACACCATCTTGCACGTTCTGAACAAACCAGCGGTGAATAGCGTTTGCTTTGCGCCAGTAACCAACCTGTTCGAAAACATCGTACATTGGAAACAGCTTATCGACATCGAAGTCGAAGTAGGTTGGCCGGTACTGAGACCGGAGTGCTTCAACAGCCCCCATATCTAATAGGCTGTCGTCAACGCCAGCCCATTCTTGGATGCTGGTGTACTGTTCTTCGGGGTTTTCTTTGTTGTGCTCCATCATGCTGTAGTACGCATTAGCTGCTTCTGCCTGTTCAGGAGTGTAACCGTGCAGATTTGCACGCTTCAAATACATATCAAGTCCCATAATATTTATTTCCTTTCTAATTCATGTCAATGTAGTTGTTTAATCTTTTTTGTTTGCGAAGACGGAGACATCTCTGCCATAGTCCATAACCGCCCGGATGACGTCATCATCGAATTCCTTACCAACCATGACCAGGCGAGGGCGGATTCCGTATGCTCTTTCAACGAACTCGCTGTACTCATTCAGTTCCGCGATATGACCTTCTTCAATATCGCAGGGGGTGTAATGAACGATGGCCTGGATAGTTCTGGGGTCGATAGCTCCGTTTTTCTTTCTCTTGGTTGCAACAACAGCCACCGGAGCCATATCACTGGAGAACTTGTAGAACACCTCGTAGACGGTTGCACACAGCAAGCGCTTGCAGCAGCTTTCGAGCACAACTTCCCACGGACTTCTTCTATCTTC
>JAFNWZ010000212.1 GCA_017379255.1 Akkermansia sp.
AACATAAAGCATCGTTTTCTGTCACCCGTTCCACGGGTTCCTTTTATTTTTTTGAGGTAGCAGGCGCTGCGCGTGCTGACGCACGCTTGCACCTGCCTAACATCTGTCGCCCACTACCGTGGGCTATGAATTTCGCTCGCTACGCTCGCCGATAGATTACAATTTACGTTGCCTTTCTAATGAAGCCGACGCGTAACTTCGGTTCTTTAATCACGTTAGCATGTTTTGACGAACATATCCACCAGCAAATCTGAAACAGGCCCAAAAATACCAGGAGACTGAGCCTCGGCGCTGTATTCAATGGCCGGCAAAGTGTGGCGCGGCTGTGAGTCGTCGCGATGATATGGCGGGGGTAAAGCGGAGGAATGGCACCGGTGGTGGGGCGTGCATTATGTGGCGGGGGAATCGAGCGCGTAGCGCGCTGCTGCCACTACCAGGAATACGGCTGTTTCGACCCGCAGAATGATGGGACCGAGGCTGGTGGGGGCATAGCCGGCGGTTTCGCCGGCGGTGTATTCGGCGGGGGAGAAATCGCCCTCCGGGCCGATGAGGAGTACGCATTCTCGGAGTCCGGCGGTGCGGGCGGTCTCCAGAAGCTGGCGCAGCGGGCGGGCGTGCGGCACAATGGCGCACTGGAGTTTGAGCTCCGGTAAATCGGTGCGCTGGAGGAAGTTGGCGTAGCTCTGGGGAGATTCTACGATGGGCAGGGAGTTCACGCCGCATTGCTTGCAGGCTTCGAGCACGGTGCGGCTCCATTTGGCTGTTTTGGCGGCGGCGTCTCTGGCGTCGAGGCGCACGATGGTGCGCTCTGTGATGAGGGGGATGATGCGCTGTACTCCCATTTCCACAGCTTTCTGGACGATGAGGTCCATGTTGGCGCCTTTGGGGATGGCGAGCGCCAGGGTGATGCCTGCTACGGGGGGCAGGGGTGGCAGCGGGCGCAGGTCTGCAATGCTCATGTGCGAGCTGCCGCTGGTGGCGGTGATTCGCCCGATGGCCGCCTGGCCTGTGCCGTTGAAAATTTCGCATTCATCCCCCACGCGCAGGCGCATGACCTTGAGGGCGTGTTTTGCCTCTTCTCCCTCGATTTCGAGGGCGGAACCGGCTGCCAGAACAGCTCCCGGGGCGTAGCACCTGTGCATGGGATGGAATGGGTTTAGTGTTAATTATTTCAGGAATCGGGCAGCGCGCTTGCGGAAGTCTGCCACCTCGGGCTGGTTGCTTTCCTTGAGCTCCTTGCCAAAGGCCTTGATGGCCTTTTCCTGAGAGGAGGAAAGCTTGGTCGGGGTTTCGACTGTCACTTCAACCATGAGGTCGCCCGTGCCGCTGCCTTTAAGGCTGGGCATGCCTTTGCCGCGCAGGCGGAAGATGGTGTTGCTCTGGGTGCCGGCTGGCAGTTTGAGCTTGGCGGGGCCTTCCAGGGTGGGGACGGTCATTTCGCCGCCGAGCACGGCATCCATGAAGGGAACAGGCATGCTGCAGTGCAGGTCCATGCCTTCGCGGGTGAAGATATCGTGCGGTTTTACCTCAATGAAGACATAGAGGTCGCCCGTTTCGCCGCCGTTGGTTCCGGCGTCGCCGTTGCCGGTGGAGCGCAGCTTGGTGCCGGTGTTCACGCCGGCGGGGACACGCAGGGAGATTTTGACGTCTTTGTGCACGCGGCCTTCGCCGTGGCATTTGGAGCAGGGGTTGCTGATGGTCTGGCCGGTTCCGCGGCAGGTGGGGCAGGTGCTTTGCTGCACAAAGAATCCGCTCTGGCGGGTGACTACGCCTGTGCCGTGGCAGGTGGTGCAGGTCTGGAATCCTGCGCGTCCATCGCGGGAACCGGTGGCGCCGCATTCTTCGCAGGGAACAAGGCGTTCCACCTCAAGGGTTTTGGTGCAGCCTTCCGCGGCTTCCTCCAGGGTGATTTCCAGGTCGGTGCGCAGGTCTGACCCTGGCCGGCGCGGGTCTGCCTTGCGGCGGGCGCCGCCGCCCATGCCGCCGAATCCGCCGAATGCGCTGCCGAATATCTGGGAGAAGAGGTCTGACGGGTCGGTGAAGCCGCCAAAGCCGCCGGGGCCACCGGGACCACCCATGCCGCCATTCTTGAATGCATCGTGCCCCATGCGGTCGTAAGCGGCGCGTTTGTCGGCATCGCTCAGCACCTCGTAGGCCTCACCCAGTTCCTTGAATTTTTCCTCTGCTTCCTTGTTGTCAGGGTTGCGGTCGGGGTGGTATTTCATGGCCAGTTTGCGGTAGGCCTTTTTGATGGCGGCGTCGTCGGCATTGCGGTCAATGCCCAGCACCGAGTAGTAATCCTGTGACATGGTGGTTGGGTGTTAAGAGGTTAAGCTTCAGTGGCTGCTGTTTCTTCTTTGGGGGCGGCAGTCACCACGTTGACCGGGCGCAGCAGGCGGCCGCGCAGGTTGTAGCCGCGGCGCAGAATGCGGATGATGGTACCTTCCGGCTGGTCGCTGGGTTCGCTCATGATGGCCTCGTGCACGTTGTGGTCAAACTCCTGGCCGGGGGTGGCTTCGATGGCTTCTACTCCCTGTGCGGCGAGGAAGTCTGCCAGTTGCTTCTGCACCATGCTCATGCCGATGTATATCATGGAGTCGGTACCCTGCTGGGCAGCCATCTGCATGCCCATTTCAAAATTATCAATCACCGGCAGCAATTCTTCCAGCAGACTGCGGTTGGCGTATTTGGTGAACTCCTCGCGGTCTTTTACGCAGCGCTTGCGGTAGTTGTCGTATTCGGCAGCGGTGCGCAGAGCCATTTCGCGCCACTTGGTGAGCTCGTCAACCTCGTGCTGCTCTTCTTCGGCGGGCTGGGCCTCCGGTGTTTCGATGTTTTCTTCTTCGGGTGTGGGTTTTGTTTCTTCTTCGCTCATGGGGCTATGATACGCCATCTTGTGCGCGGGGTCAACCCCTCGCGCGTGACAGTATGCGCGCGAACACATGTGTCCCAAAGTTTCGTAGATTGTAATTTATCGGTCTATTCTGGCGCGCGGAGTGCGCGGATTTTTGAGCCCGTCAGGGCGGTATAAAGTAGCGCGGGGTGGAGCTGCGTTAGCGGCGGACCCCCCGGGTAAATCGAAAATAATATCGGAGCCCCGAGCATGGCGAGTGGGCGGCATAATGCGTAGCACCAACATAAAGCGTCGCATTCTGTCACCCGTTCCACGGGTTCCTGTTATTTTTTTTGAGGTAGCAGGCGCTGCGCGTGCTGACGCACGCTTGCACCTGCCTAACATCTGTCGCCCACTGCCGTGGGCTATGAATTCCGCTCGCTTCCGCCTTCGCTAAAGCTACGCCGT
>JAFNWZ010000213.1 GCA_017379255.1 Akkermansia sp.
AATCTGGGCCGGCTCGGAAAAAGGCTTTGCCCGCCACTACCCGCTCTGGAACACCCGGAACAACCGCTGGATATCGCTGGAGGCAGATACCCCCATCAACCACCGCGGCTGGTTCTGGCACCCGGGCCAGGGCAGCCATGTCAAGAAACCGGAACACCTCATGCAGGTCTACCTGAGCAGCGTGGGGCGCGGTGCCAACCTCATCCTGAATCTGGCCCCGGACCGCGATGGCCGCCTCGACCCTGCCGATGTGGCCGCCCTCCAGGCATTCGGCCAGATGCGCCAGCAGCTGCTGGCCACCGATTACGCCGCCGGTGCCACCACAGAAGCCACCAGTGAACTGGGAGGGCAGTACGCCGCTGCCGCCCTGACGGATGGCAATATCGAAAGCTACTGGTGCCCGGCAGAGCAGGACAAGACCCCCAGCGTGGAAATCACCCTGGCCAGCCCTGCCACCTTTGATGTGGTGCGCCTGCGCGAACAGATCCGCCTTGGCCAGCGCGTGGAGGCATTCCAGGTGGAAGCCTGGGTGGACGGCGCGTGGAAAACCATTGTCTCCCCCGGCCAGCCCGGCGAAAAGGAAGACCACTTCAATGGCATCCGCGGCGGCAAGGGCCACACCATCGGCAACCAGGTGCTGCGCTGGCTGAAAGAACCCGTCACCACGGATAAACTGCGCCTCATCATCACCCGCAGCAAGGCCGTGCCCTGCATTTCTGAGTTCTCCCTGCTCCGCATGCCGGAGGTCATCCAGCCCCGGCCTGTTGCGGCAAGCGCTGCTGCCCCCGGAGTCCTCAACCCCGCCGGCTGGTCCTTTGGCGGATTTGCGGCAGAGAAAGCCCACCTCGCGTTCGATGGCAAGGCAGACACCATGTGGCAGATCAACCGCTGCCCCTCGCATTTCAAGGCAGATATGCAGAAGGAATACGAAGTGAGCGGCTTCGCCTACCTCCCCCGCCAGGATGGCCAGACCCAGGGCATGACCAGCCGCTACCGCGTTGAAACCAGCACCGATGGCATCAACTGGAGCCTCGCTGCCGAGGGCGAATTCGGCAACCTCCGCGCCAACCCTGTGGAGCAGGTCATCTCCTTTACCCCGCGCAAAGCACGCCACATCCGCTTCTTCAGCACCGCTGCCCTCGATGGCACCGGAAGCTCCGTAGCGGAGTTCAAGGTATACGGCAAGTGACGGGTGGATATATCACACTGAACCCAGCAAAGCTGGGTTCAATTTCGACCGCCGCAGGCGGATTTCGATACTCCGCAGGAGTAATTTCGATTGCCGCAGGCAAATTTCACTGCCCGCTTTTAAGCGGGCAATGTCATCGTGTCTGAATATCCCTGCGTAGACGCATGTCTACGCTCACATTACAGCTCTTGCAGAGCTGTATCGAAATCTGCCGCAAGCGGCAGTCGAAATTACCCCTGTACCAGAGGTATCGAAATCTTCGCAAGTTCAGTCGAAATTGAATACCGCTGGTGCGGTATTCAGTAAGATTGAATTTTTACCTGGAAATAATACGCTTGACGCAGAAGCATAACATCTGTTATTCTCTACAAATCAAACCATGCTAGAGACAATAGATAAGATACTGGAGAGCGCCAGCGGTTTTTTGTGGGGCTATGTCCTCATTTTTGCCCTGCTGGGAACCCACCTTTACCTCACATTCCTGCTGCGCGTGCCGCAGCGCCACCTCCTCACCGGGCTGCGTCTGTATTTCAGCGGCAAGGGAGAGGGGCAGATTTCGCAGTTTTCCTCCCTCATGGTATCACTCGCGGCCAATGTGGGCACGGGCAACATTGTGGGCGTGGCTGTGGCCGTGACCAGCGGTGGCCCGGGGGCTGTGTTCTGGTGCATGCTCACCGGTGTGCTCGGCATGGCTACCCGTTATGCTGAAAGCCTGCTGGCCATCCGCTACCGCGAGCGCGATGCGCAGGGCAACCTCATCGGCGGCCCCATGTACGCCATTGAAAAAGGCCTCAAATGCAAATGGCTTGCCGTTGTCTTTGCTGCGGTAACCTCCATTGCCGCCTTCGGTATAGGCAACCTGACCCAGGCCAACGCCGTATCCCAGGTGCTGGCCAGCAGCTCATTGGGAGTCCCCACCTGGGTGACGGGACTGGTCATGGTGGTGCTGGTAGGCGCTGTGCTGCTGGGCGGGCTGCAGGGTATCTCCCGCGTGTGCACTGCGCTGGTGCCCACCATGGCAGTGGTATACATCGTGGGCTGCGTGGCTCTTCTGGTGAGCAATGCGTCCTTCGTGTGGCCGGCAGTCTGCCACATTGTGGACAGCGCCTTCAACCCGCAGGCGGCTGCGGGCGGGTTCATCGGCTCCACCATCATGCTGGCCATGCAGCAAGGCGTGCGCCGCGGCCTGTTCTCCAACGAGGCGGGCCTGGGTTCCTCCCCCATTGTCTCTGCCCCCTCCCAGACCCCCAACACCGTGCAGCACGCCCTGGTGGCTTCCACCGGCCCGTTCTGGGACACGGTCTTCATCTGCTCGCTCACCGGTATCACCCTGGTCACCTGCATCATGGCCCACAGCCATATCGACACCACAGATGGCGAGCTGCTCACTTACGTTTCGTTTGCCACGCTGGGCAGCTTCGGCAGCTGGATGCTTACCATCAGCCTTGCTGCTTTTGTGGTTTCCACCGTGCTGGGCTGGTCATACTTCGGTGAGCGCGCGTTGGAGTATCTGGGCGGACGCCGACTCATCTACCCCTACCGCGTGCTCTGGATTATCGTGGTCTATCTGGGTTGCACCATCCCCAAGAGCAGCATTGTCTGGAACTTTGCCGACCTGGCAAACGGCCTCATGGCCCTCCCGAACCTTATCTGCATGGTGGGGCTCTCCGGTGTGCTCGTGGCCGAAACCCGCAAATACCTCTGGGAAAACCGCCTCTTTGAGGTAGATAAGACCCTCCTCACCGAGAAAAAAGAGGAAAATTCAGAAAAAATCAATTTTTAGTGATAGAAAGCCACCCGGGGTGTCGTATCCCTTATAACAGTCCGCCGGTCGCGGTGAAGGAGAGAGCGCCAGCGGCCTTGCAAAAAAGGTGGACTGAGTTTCATAGGTAGTAAGTTGGAGAAAGCCCCGCAAATACTTGCGGGGCTTTCTTTATTCCCTTATTTTCAAGGTGCAGAGGATAGAGAGAAATGGTTGATATTTTCAACCGTGCCATAATGTGCTAAATAACGCGCACAAATTGTACGTTTACTCTTGCCATCTGTATTCTAAATGCTGTAGTGCTTCATGGAATTGATAATCAGACACTGACCAGAATGCCCAACTCTTGAATGAACACCGCAGCTGATGCCTTTCAACCGTGTTAAATATAAAATTCTAATATTTTTCAGCTTTTATTCTTGCTACAGCATTTAGAATGCTGTATCCTGATGCCGTAGGGTTGATGCAGGTATTTCAGCATTCCATCGCGCGTGGAACTGGATACCCCTGCACGAGCCGATGCAGCAACATAGAAACTTCAATTATCATCATCATGAAAAAGACACTTATCGCACTCATGGCTCTGGCCGGTCTGGCCGCGGCCGATGTAGCAACGACTCCGGAATGGATTACCACTAGCACGGCACCCGGTCAGGTAACGTATACCTTTACTCAGACCGGTTCTTTCAACTTCGCCGATTTGGGTGATGCAGCCATCAAAGACGGGGAAAGTTTTTCCATCACCATGGAATTCTACGCTGTAAGCAATCCTTTCCTCCAGGGTAACGGTCTTTCATTTATCGCAGCCAAGAATGGAAATGCTGATTTGTACGATATTAATGGAAACAATGACCAGTTCCGCTTCTACGTCCGCCCCGGCGATGGTATTGTTAATTTCAGTGTAAACGGTTGGGTTTACGGGATGGGTCGTGATGCCCGAACGCAGTTGTCCAACACCAGCTATACGGCTCCGGCACCTGACAGCGTTTCTGCAGAAAATCCTGTTAAATTTGGCATTACCTTCACCTATGTAAACGATGCTGATGCAGCTGATGGTAACAGTTATTTCACCCTTGCTCCTACGGCTGACAGCCAGTTCCAGTTCGCTGCCCAAACGGACTATAATTGCGTATGCTCATACAATTTCTCAGATTTGACCAATTATACAGGGACCTGGACTAATGCACCGTCTGATATTGTGACAACGGTTTCTATCACCAAGGCTGGCGAGCTGGTTCCCGAGCCCACCACGGCTACGCTTTCCCTGCTGGCTCTGGCCGGTCTGGCTGCACGCCGCCGCCGTAAGTAAAGCGGTTTAGCGTTTGATTGTCAACAAGAGTCGCTGCTCGTTTCCGGGCAGCGGCTCTTTGTCATGCAGCGCATCCACATGTGTCCCAAAAATTACAGAAAAAGGGCATCAAACGGCATATAGTCAGCGTATTCTGCCTTCATTTCTGCGCAGGGGTATCACGAGCCTGACCATCGGCAGTAAGCGTTCAGTTATCCCATATCCGGCGTTAGCCGCTAATCCTTAATTCGTAAATCGTAAATCAAAAATCGTAAATCCGCGTGTCCCATATCTTTGGGACACGTATGCAGCGCATCCGGCTTCTTTATTTAAGGGTTGCGGGGCGGGGCGCTGTGTGGTAGGCTGGTGGTATGGGAAAGCGGATACTCATTTTCGGGGCGAGTGGGCGCACCGGGCAGGTGGTGCGGCGGGCGGCAGAGCAGGCGGGGTACGGGGTGCTGGCGCCGGCGC
>JAFNWZ010000214.1 GCA_017379255.1 Akkermansia sp.
GCCCCACGCGCCCCGGCTCCACTTCGAGGACGGAGCCCTGCACCAGAATGCCCAGCACAGCATCGGGGTGCTCCGGCAAGTGCGGGGCATACGCGGGATTCACAATAGTGCGGCCGAAATCCATGCCCACGCACCCCTGCACCTGCGCCAGCGAGCAGAGAGTACGCACATAGCGCATCGCCAGTTCAAAAGGCACTGCGCCCTCGGCCTCCATGCTCAGCTCCAGATAACAGGTATGAGCCAGCGCGGCGCGCTTCTGCTCATCATCCAACGCGGCTTCATCAACAAGCGCCCCCAGGCCCTCTCCCTGCCAGGCGTGATTCACCAGTTCCACCCTGGCACCGGGTTCCTCATTGCAGAGGTAGCGCACCTGGTTTTCATCCGGCAAGGAGCCATTAATCAACACGCGTCCGCAGAAGCGGGGGGTCGGGCAAAGAATCTGGCAGCCACGGCGGGCGCCACGCTCCTGCAGCAGGGCAATCACCTCCTGCTGCAGCGGCAGCGTACCATTCTTCTCATCGATGGGCTTTCCCTCATCGCCCTTCTGCTCCAGCGCCACATCCAGCGGGGTGTGGCCGGCGGTGGTGAGCGCATTCACATCTGCCCCGGCATCCAGCAAGGCCTTGACGCGCCCCAGCACAAGCGATTTATCCACCTCGCCGCGGTGGGAGCAGAGCGAATGCAGAGGCGTATTTCCCGATGGGTTGATATCGGCGCGCATCACATCCGGGGAAGCACCGTGCCTGAGCAAGAGCTGCTCCAGTTCCTCATTTCCCCAGGCTCTGGCACTCACCAGCGCCGGGAAGGACAGACCGGCATCCGGCTCGGCACCGTGCTCCAGCAGAAAACGGATGGCCTGCATATCGGGGGCGGCTTCCTCACAGAAGGTCTGCAAGACACTCGTTTCGCTGAAGCCGGGTGAGAGAAAGGCGTTGATGTCCATCCCCAGTTCCAGCAAAAGTGCTGCGCCCTGCATATTCCCCTTGTGGAGAGCCAGGTACAGCATCTCCGTGGATTTCAGGAACTCTGCCCGTGTGTCGGCATCCATTTCTGCCACCACTCTGCGCGCCAGCTCCGGCTGGTAATCCTCCACCGCGGCCTGCATCATCCTGCCGTATGGCGAATTAGCGGGTCTGAGCCACCACAGCAACAACGCCCCCACGAGCACCGCCACCAGGATAATGCCCCCGATAATGTAATATCCCCTGCTCATCACCTGATAACAAATTAACAATCCAACGGCTGCCAGCCACAAATTCCTGGTACTCATAACACCACTTCAACGATATACCATGACCGGCCCGGTAATGGAAGACTGCACGGAACGCACCTTGCGGAGCGCATTGGTGAAAATGGCGGCGGCGGTGTCCACCTCCTCTGCCGTGGTATAACGGGAAAGCGAGAAACGCAGCGATTCGCGCACCTGTTTATCGGGCATGCCCATGGCCAGCAGCACATGGCTGGGGTGCGGCTCTGCGCTGGTGCAGGCAGACCCGGTGGCACACAGCAGCCCCGCAGGTTCCAGCAGCAGGAACAGGGATTCTGCCGATACGCCAGGCACCCGCATGTTGAGCACATGCGGCAGGCGAGGCGCAGCAGCGCCATTGATGCACACCCCGATGCCGGCATCTTCCAGCGCCTTCACAAAGCGCTCACGCAGCGCAGCCAGATTCGCGTATGTGTCTGCCGCCTGCAGAGCCAGTTCTGCCGCCTTGCCAAAACCAATGATACCCGCTACATTTTCGGTACCGGCGCGGCGGTAATCCTCCTGCGCGCCACCAGTCAGATAAGGAGTGCAGGCTGTACCCGTGCGCACATAGAGCGCACCCACGCCCTTGGGGCCATGCAATTTATGAGCAGAAAGCGAGGCAAATGAAATGGGGTAATCATGCAGCGAGATGGGCAGTTTGCCCGCCGCCTGCACCAGGTCCACATGCACCCGGGCACCGACCTCATGCGCCGCATTCGCCAGCGAGCGCACCGGCTGAATCACCCCGGTTTCATGATTGGCCCAGGCAAAGC
>JAFNWZ010000022.1 GCA_017379255.1 Akkermansia sp.
CCCCAGCCGGGTAACATACATTGGGCTGCTATGTGCTGGGGGTGCAGTATACCTCGCCTACCAATGCCTGCGTGATTACCACCAGCACTCCGGTGTTCACCTTTGTGCTGTCGGCCATTTTTCTGCACGCTGCCGTTACTCTGCGGCGGGTTGCCGGTCTGGCGCTTGCTGCCACCGGGGCGTTGATTCTGATTCTGGGGTCGCAGGTACAGGGCGGCCGTGCGGGGAATCCGCTCGGGGATGCCATCTGCCTGTTTTCTCAGTTCTCGGTTTCTTTTTATTTTGTGTTTTTCAGCGGGGTGATTCAGAAATACCATCCGCTGGTGCTCATGCGGTGGTTGTTCCTGATATCGGCTGTGCTTTCGGCTCCGTTCTGGCTGCTGGAGGTCTGCTCGCTGCCCTGGCAGCAGCTCGGAAGGCCGGAGATTCTGGGCACGCTCTATGTCGTGTTTTTCGGTTCGTTTGTCAGTTATCTCCTCATGATTGTGGGGCAGCGGTATCTGGAGCCGCCCACGGTTACGGCGTATAACTATATTCAGCCCGTCATTGCTGCGGCGGTGGGTATTATGCTGGGGGTGGATGCGCTCACCTGGCAGAATGTGGCGGCTGTAATGCTGATAGCCGCGGGTGTGTGGGCAATTTCTCGCAAATCTGCAGCTTGAGCTCTTGACCTGCGGGGCCTGTTCGCCTATAATGGCAGCATGATGTTATTGGCTGCTACGGTACTGAGCAAAGCTTTGGATTATCTGCCCCTGTTGCTGGTCTATGTGTGTTTCGCCATGGGGCTCGGGTTGTTCCTTCGCTGCGTGCGTATGGCCAGGAAACGCTTCCGTATGCGCCATGAGGGGCTGCATGCCACTTCTGTACTGATGCGTCACAAGATGAATGGGGAAGCGTATTACCTGCCGGTGTTCTCGTACAGCGGGGCTCATGGCGAGGTGCTCGACATCATGGGTGAGGAGACCTTCGCTACGGAGGAAGAAGCCATGCAGGCGCGGCGGCCCCCGGTGTATTCGGATGAGCGTCCGGATGCCGGTATGGAGCGCAGCGTGTGGTCTGTGCTGGCGCGTCCTCTGTTCATGCTGCTTTGCAGCTGTGTATTCATTTGTGGCATGGTGGCTTCCATTGTGCTGATGCTTGATTGATGATGCTGCCAGCCGGATACCAGATGCGCCTGGGAACGCCTGCAGATTTTGCAGCCGTGCGTGCGTTTTATAACCAGCTCATTGATGATATGGAGCACTTACCCCACCACCCGATGTGGGATAAGGAAGGCCACCCTTCCGATGCGTATCTCCGCAGTGCGCTGGCGGGCGGTGAGCTCTGGCTTGCTGAGCGCGGGAATGAGGTGGCAGGCGCGTTGATTGTGAACCATGCGGCCAATGAGGGGTATTATTCCGTGCCCTGGAAGGTGGAGGCGGCTGAAGGGGAATATTCCATTGTGCATGCGTTCGGTGTTTCGATGCGCCACCGCGGTATTGGCCTGGGTTCTGCCATGATGCGCTTTGTCATTGAGCGCGCCCGCCAGGCTGGCGAAAAGGCTTTGCGGCTAGACGTGATTGATCTCAATAAACCGGCGGAGAAAGTTTACCTGCAGCTGGGCTTCTACAAATGTTGCGAGATTGAGCTCTTTTACCCGGAGGTGGACTGGCAGCTCTTTCACATGTACGAGCTGGCCTTGTGAGATAACTTGAAAGCGCACCCGTTTCCGGATGCGCTTTCGTTGTTCGTCTCTCTTGTTGTCTTGCCCTTGTTACAGAGCAGGAATTTTCGGGGTGGGTGCGGAACCGTCGCCCTTGAACTCGGTGTTGGGCAGCCATGTCTGGTTGCGGCCCAGGAAGGCAATCTTGCCGCGGACAATGAGGTTCTTGCCCTCGCGCCAGATTTCGCAGCCGTAGACGCTGCCCTTGGTGGGGTCAAGAATCTTGCCACCGCTGTAGCTGTCGCCGTCCTTTTCCAGATTCCAGATGATGGTCAGGCCCTTCACGGCGGGACTACCCTTGATCTTGGCCTTGGCTCCCGGTTTCTGCAGCAGCTCTACCACGCGGCCGTAGTACTTGCCCTGGTATTCGTAAATCTGCACTACGCTCTTGGCTTCCTTGGTTTCGTCATCAATGGTAGTCCAGTAGCCGGTGATGTTGGCCGTGGCCTGGCTTACCAGTGCACAAAGACCCACAAAAGCGGTCATCAGGAGGTTCTTCATAAGTCGTATTTCTATTGGTTTGTGTGTGTTTGCCTACAAATGCTAGAGTAGGCTCTACCCGGAACATACAGTAAATCTAGAGTATGGTCAAGCTTAAATTTGAATTTTTTGTAAATTCGGCGAGCGTAGCGAGCGGAATTCATAGCCCACGGCAGTGGGCGTAAGAGGTTAGACAGGGGTGGAGCGACGGAGTCGCGGAACCCCTGGTCAAACAAAAAAAATGACCAGAACCCCGAACACCGTGAGTGGGTGGCAGCCTGCCACGGCGTAGGGCGTGAGCCCGGAGACGGGAAAGCTAAGCTCCAACATAAAGCATCGCATTCTGTCACCCGTTCCAC